>JAFECZ010000066.1 GCA_018241905.1 Pseudomonadota bacterium | reverse complement strand
GTTGTCGATGGCGCAGGGATCCAGCCCGCCCAGCACGTCGGCGCCGGCGGCCAGCGCCTGGTCGAGCAGCTCGTCGGTGCCCGGGCGGCCCAGCAGGCCCGATTGCGGGAAGGCGACGATCTGGATCTCCACCAGGCCGCGCAGCGCCTCGCGCGTGCGCAGCACGCCCTCGAGGTGGCGCAGGCCGGCTTGCGTGTCGACGTCGACGTGGGTGCGGATGCGCGTGGTGCCCTCGGCCAGGAAGGCCAGCGCCAGCGCCCTGGACTGTGCGCCGGCATCGTGGCCGGTGGCTGCACGGTAGGCGCGCTCGTTGTCGATCTTGTCGGTGAGCAGCGGACCGACCTCGTTGCGGTACCAGTCCAGGCCCCACATGGTCTTGTCCAGGTGGGTGTGGCTTTCCACCAGGCCGGGCAGCAGCAGCGCGCCGCCGCCCTCTTCCACCGCGCAGCCCGCGGGCGCCGCGAGGCTGGCGCCCAGGGCCGAGATGCGACCGCCGCGCAGCAGCACGTCGGTAGCCTTTGCGCCCAGCGGGCGAACGTTGCGAATGAGCAGGTCGGTCGGTGCAGTCATGAAGTGCGGAAGTTGATGTGGAAGGATTTCAAGCCGGCTGGCCGGCAAACCGGGGCGATGCGGGGCGCGGCCCCAGCGTGGCCACCAGCACGAACACCAGCGCGTTGCAGGCCAGGGCGATCAGGCCCAGGTTGAGCGACTTGACGGCCACCGGCGCATGCGGAAGCAACTGGGGCAGGCCCATGCCGCTGATCATGCTGGCGGCCAGCACGGCAGCGCCGGCCGCAATGCCGGCAAAGGCGGCGTGGCGGGTGCCGAAGGGCCGCGGCATCAGGCTGAACAGCAGCGAGGGCAGCAACTGCGTCAGCAGGCTGGAGGCAAAGATCGCGATCGACACGATGGTGCTGCCGCCGCGCATGACGAAGTACACCGCCACCAGCGCAAACAGCGGCAGGGCAACGCGCGCCACGCGGGCCACCTGGCGGTCGCTGGCCTGCGGCGCAAAGCCTTCCTTGTAGACGTTGCGGCCGATCACGGTGGAGGCCGTCAGCAGGATCATCGAGCCGGGCACCAGCGCGGTGAGCACGCCCGTGCCGCCGATCAGCCCGACGAACCACGGATCGAAGGTGGCCTTGACCAGCCCGAACAGCGCCAGGTCCACCTCGGCGCCCTGCAGGCCCGGCACCTTCAGGATCGCCGCGAAGCCCACGATGAACAGGAAGGCGATCACGATCTGGTACAGCGGCATCAGGATGGTGTTGCGGCGCACCGCGCTCGCGCTCCTGGCCGCATAGACCGAGGTCAGGTTGAACGGATACAGGTAGTAGCCGAGCGCGGTGAGCAGGATGGTCGAGTTGTACCAGGTGAGGTTCAGGCCTTCCTTCGGAAAGCTGAAGAAGTCGGGCCGCTGCGCGTGGATGGCCTCGAACATCGGCGTAACGCCGCCGTAGTAGTGCCAGGGCAGGTAGATGCCCAGGAACACGGCCAGCGCCAGGATGAGCAGGTCCTTCACGATGGCGATGTTGGCCGAGCCGTGAATGCCCGAGACCAGGATGTAGCAGACCATCACCACCGCGCCGATCCAGATCGACACCTGCGGCGCGATGGAGCCGTACGAAGCCTCCGAGACGATGATGCCCAGCCCGCGAAGCTGGATGGTGAGCAGCGCCACCATGCCCGCCAGCGCCACCACCGACACCACCACGCCCAGTGCGCGGCTGTCGTACTTGTGGGCCCAGAAATCCGAGAAGGACACCAGCTTGTTGGCCGTGGCATAGCGCCAGATGGCCGGCAGCATCCAGAAGGCCATGAGGTAGGCCAGGCCGCCGTAGGCCAGGATGTAGAAGGCCGGCGCGCCCTTGCTGTACGACCAGCCGCTGGCCCCCAGGAAGGTGAAGGTCGAGAACGATTCCCCCGCCATCAGCAGGAAGACCATGATGGCGCCCATGCCCCGGCCGCCCAGGGCCCATTGCTCCAGGCTCATCTTGCGCCCGCGCCGGGCCAGCAGGGCCAGCGCCAGCGCGCCCACCACGAACAGTGCGATCAGAACGAGTGCGGCATTCATTGCGGCTCCTCGTCGTCTTCGATGGGCTCGCTGCGGTCGATGACCAGCAGGATCAGCGAGGTCAGCACCAGCCAGGACACGTTCCAGGCCATGAGAAACGGCAGGCCCAGCACGAATGTGGGCGCGTGGCCCGACAGCCAGCCGCCGCTGAAAAAAGCAATTACCGGCAATGCCGCCAGCCACCTGATGGATTTCATGGGATAGTTCCCGAGTTGTTTGGTTAACCATACACGACTTTTTGGTTAACCAAAACAGGGATTTCCACAAGGCCCGGGCTCGGCCCTAACATGTGCGGCGTTTTTCCCATCCAGCTCCATGTCCACAGCCACCCCCGGTCGCCGCTCCCCAAGTCCCGCCCTCGCCCGCCGCCGCGCCGCGGCAACACCCGACGCCGCGCCCGCCGCCAACGGCACCGACGTGGACCAGCGCGTCTACGAGGCGGTGTCCCGCGCCCTGCTCAGCGGCAAGCTGCGCCCCGGCGCGCCGCTGCGCGAGCGCGCCCTGGCCGAAGCCCTGGGCTGCACCCGCGGCGCCGTGCGCAAGGTGCTCACGCGCATGGGCGCGGAAAAGCGGCTGGTGCTGGAGCACAACCGCGGCGCCTTCGTGCCCAACCCGTCGGAAGAAGACATGCGCGGCATCTACCGCGCGCGCCGCATCGTCGAATCGGGGCTGATCAGTTCGCTGTGGGGCCGCCTCACGCGCGAGCAGGGCGCCGCCCTGCACAAGCACGTGCAGGCCGAGCAGAAGGCGTTCAAGGAAGGCCGGCGGGAAGACGCGTTCCGCCTGGCCGGCGACTTTCACCTGCTGCTGGCGCAAACGGCCGGCAGCGACGAGCTGCTGAGCTACATGCAGCGGCTGGTGAGCAATACCGAGCTGTACAAGGCGCTGTTCGACAGCGTGGAGGCGGCCAGCTGCGCGCCGCGCGAACACGAGGAGATCATCGACGCGCTGGCCGGCCCGTCGTTGCAACGGGCACTGGACCTGGCCATGGCGCACCTGGACGAGCTGGAGCAGCGGGTGATCGCCGGTGCCCGGGCCGAACGCGAAAGCGACCTGGCGCAGATCCTCGCGTCCACGGCGCCCGCACCGCGCGATGCCACCGCGCAGGCCACTGCATCGCCCAGAAGCGATGCGTCACGGCCACGCAAGGCACGATCAGGCTGACTTTCAGGCTGACCTCGCAGGTGCCCGGCCGCGCGCCGGTGGCTGCGCTGGTGGTGGTGGTGCGAGCGCTCGCACACCGAACGTGTTCCACGGGGCCTGTCATCCGTGGAACGCACGCCTCTACACTCGGGCGCTTATGCAAACGTATCTGGTGGGCGGCGCGGTGCGCGACCGCTTGTTGGGCTTGCCGGGCTCGGACCGCGACTGGGTCGTGGTAGGTGCAAGTCCCGAGGAAATGACCCGGCAGGGCTACCTGCCGGTAGGGCGCGACTTCCCGGTGTTCCTGCATCCCGAGACGCGGGAGGAATATGCACTGGCCCGCACCGAGCGCAAGAGCGCGCCGGGCTACCGCGGCTTCGTGGTCCATGCCGACCCCGGCGTGACGCTGGAAGAAGACCTTGCAAGACGCGACCTGAGCATCAACGCCGTCGCAGTGCCGCAGGCCCTGGCCGACAAGGAGCGCTTCGACGACAAGGACCTCATCGATCCCTACGGCGGTCTTGCGGACTTGCGCGCCAAGGTGCTTCGCCATGTGACCGACGCCTTTCGCGAAGATCCGGTGCGCATCCTGCGCCTGGCCCGCTTCGCCGCGCGCTTCGCCGATTTCTGCGTCGCGCCCCCGACCCTGCAGCTGATGCGCCAGATGGTGGGCGACGGCGAGGCCGATGCGCTGGTGCCCGAGCGCGTGTGGCAGGAGCTCGCGCGCGGCCTGATGGAAGACAAGCCCTCGCGCATGTTCGAGGTGTTGCGCGAATGCGGCGCCCTGAAGGTGCTTTTGCCCGAGGTCGACCGGCTATGGGGCGTGCCGCAACCCGAGGTGCATCACCCCGAGGTCGACACCGGCGTGCACCTGATGATGGTGCTGGACATGTCCGCCCGCCTGCAGGCGCCGTTGCCGGTTCGCTTTGCCTGCCTCACGCACGACCTGGGCAAGGGCACCACGCCGCAAGACGTGCTGCCGCGCCACATCGGCCACGAGCAGCGCAGCGCCAGGCTGCTCAAGCAGGTGTGCGAGCGCTGGCGCGTGCCGGTGGACATCCGCGAGCTGGCCGACGTCGTTGCGCGCGAGCACGGCAACATCCACCGCAGCGGCGATCTCAACGCCGACGCCGTGCTGCGCCTGCTGGAGCGCTGCGATGCCATCCGCAAGCCCGAGCGCTTCGGCCAGGTGCTGCTGGCCTGCGAGTGCGACGCACGCGGGCGCCTGGGCCTGGAGGATCGGCCCTACGCGCCGCGGCAGCGCCTGCAGGGCGCGCTGCAGGCTGCGCTCGCCGTGGCCACCGAACCCATTGCGCAAGCGGCGCTGCAGCGCGGGGCCAAGGGGCCCGAGATCGGCGCCGCCATCGGCCGCGCGCGCGCGCAGGCCGTGGCGCAGGCACTGCTTGCATCCGAAGCCCCATCGACTTCGTAGGTATTGGCCGACGCGAGGCGGGGCGCGAGTCTGCTAAGGTTTGCGGCGATGCAGACGCCACCCCGCCTTTGCTCCGACGCCGCGCTGTTCCTGGACTTCGACGGCACCCTGGTCGGCATCGCCGAGACGCCTGAGGCGATCGAGGTGCCGCAGGGCCTGGTCGCGCTGCTCACCGACCTGCACGTCTGGCTCGGAGGTGCGCTGGCCGTGGTCTCGGGCCGGCAGATCGACGCCCTCGACCGCTTTCTCGCGCCCTTGCGCCTGCCCACCGCCGGCGAGCACGGCGTGCAGCGCCGCGATGCCGACGGCAACATGCGCGAGCAGTCGCCGCCCGACCTCCAGGCGGTGCTGGACGTGGCCAACCACCTGGCCGGCAACTACCCCGACCTGCTGGTGGAGCGCAAGCATGCCGCCGTCGCGCTGCACTACCGTCGCGCGCCGCAGCTCGAATCGCTGTGCCGCAATGCCATGCTGGGCATCATCTCCAAGGAGCCGCGGCTGGAACTGCTGCACGGCAAGGCCGTGTTCGAGGTGAAGCCCGCCGGCGTGAACAAGGGCATTGCCATCGACGAGTTCATGCGCGAGCCGCCATTTGCCGGCCGCGTTCCCGTCTTCGCCGGCGACGACACCACCGACGAAAGCGGCTTTGCCGTCGTGCAGCCGCGCGGCGGCGTGGCCATCAAGGTCGGCGCCGGCCCCAGCCTGGCGCAGCACCGCCTCGAATCGCCGCTGGCCGTCTTCGAATGGCTGGCCAATGCCCGCGGCACGCGGCCCGCTCCAACTTCCGCCACGAACGTCGGCACGAACGAGCCCAGGAGGCCCGCATGACGGACAACAACGAGGCGAACAAGGCCCTCATCGACGAGGCCGCCATTGCAGAGCCTGCCAAGCCTGCCCAGCTTGCCGAGCCCCCGCCCGACTTCCCGCCCCCTGCGGCCGCGTCGCTGTCGCTGGGCGTCATCGGCAACTGCGCCTACAGTGCCCTGGTCGACCAGCGCGCACGCATCGTGTGGTCGTGCCTGCCGCGCTTCGACGGCGAACCGGTGTTCAACGCCCTGCTCGACGGAAGCGACAACGGCAGCGCCTGGGCCATCGAGCTGGAAGACTTCGCCGCCTCCGAGCAGCAATACGAGCCCAACACCGCCGTGCTGCGCACGCGCCTTTACGACAGCAAGGGCCAGGGCATCGAGATCACCGATTTCGCGCCGCGCTTCTTCAGCCGCTCGCGCTACTTCCGACCCTTGAGCATCGTGCGGCGGGTGCGCCCGCTGGCCGGCGCGCCGCGCATCCGCATCTCGCTCGATCCGCGCTTCCAGTGGGGCGAGACCAAGCCGGCCATCACGCGCGGCAGCAACCACATTCGCTACGTGGGGCCCGACACCACCTTGCGCCTGACCACCGATGCGCCGGTGTCGCACATCCTCTCGCGCCAGCCCTTCGTGATGGCGCGCGACTACCACTTCATCCTCGGCGCCGACGAGACGCTCACCGACGGCATTGCCGACACGGTGCGCCAGTTCGAGCAGGAAACCATTGCCTACTGGCGAACCTGGAGCAAGCGGCTGGCCATTCCCTTCGAGTGGCAGGACGCGGTGATCCGCGCGGCCATCACCCTGAAGATGTCGCTGTACGAGGACACGGGCGCCATCGTCGCGGCCATGACCACGAGCATCCCCGAAGCGCCGGGCAGCCAGCGCAACTGGGACTACCGCTTCTGCTGGCTGCGCGACGCCTTCTTCGTGGTGCGCGCGCTCAATTCGCTCAGCGAAGTGGGCACCATGGAGGACTACCTGCGCTGGCTCACCAACGTGGTGGTTGGCTCGCGCGGCGAACACATCCAGCCGCTCTACGGCATCGGCCTTGAGCGGCACCTGCCCGAATTCATGGTCGATTTCCTGCCCGGCTACCGCGGCATGGGGCCGGTGCGCGTGGGCAACCAGGCGCAAGAGCATTTCCAGCACGACGTGTACGGCAACATCGTGCTGGGCGCGGCCCAGGCCTTTCACGACCACCGCCTGCTGCGGCGTGCGGGAGAGGCGGAGTTTCCGCACCTCGAGGCGGTGGGCGAGCAAGCCATCCGCGTCTACGGCACGCCCGACGCCGGCATGTGGGAGCTGCGCACGCGCGCCCGCGTGCACACCAGCTCGGCCCTCATGAGCTGGGCCGCCTGCGACCGCCTGGCCAAGATCGCCCGAGCCCTCGGCAAGCCCGAACGGGCCGCCTACTGGCACGGCCATGCGGCTCGCATGCGAGAAGAAATCCTGGCCAAGTCGTGGAGCGAAGAGCGCCAGGCCTTTGCCGAAAGCTTTGGCGGCAACGAGCTGGACGCCAGCATCCTGCTGATGGTGGAAGTGGGCCTGATCGAGGCGCGCGACCCGCGCTTCATCTCGACCGTGGACGCCATGGAGAAGACACTTTGCGACGGACCCTACATGCGCCGGTACGAAGCGGCGGACGACTTCGGCAAGCCCGAGACGGCTTTCAACATCTGCACCTTCTGGCGCATCGACGCGCTGGCCAAGATCGGCCGCAAGGCCGAGGCGCGCCAGATCTTCGAGACCATGCTGGCGGCGCGCAATCCGCTGGGCCTCTTGTCGGAAGACACGCATCCGGTCACCGGCGAGATGTGGGGCAACTTCCCGCAGACCTATTCGATGGTGGGCATCATCAACGCGGCCGTCCGTCTGTCCGCTCCTTGGGATTCCGCGATATGACAGCCCTTTTCACTCGCTACGCTCGTGTAGCTCCACCCCCCGAGGGGGAGGCCCGCCTGCGGCCTGGCGAAGCCAGTTCCGCGGTGGGGGCTGGCGGATGCGGGGAGGAGTGATGGGCCGCCTGGTCGTCGTCTCCAACCGCGTGGCCGACCCGCGCAAGGCGGCCGCGGGCGGCCTGGCGGTGGCGCTGGGCGAATCGCTGAACCAGAGCGGCGGCATGTGGTTCGGCTGGAGCGGCACGGTGGTGCAGGACGGCCCCACCGGCGAAGGCGAGCTGCACCGGCAGCAGGCCGGCAAGGTGACGCTGGCCACCATCCACCTCAGCCGCGAGGACCACGACAGCTACTACCTGGGCTACAGCAACGACGTGCTGTGGCCGGTGTTCCACAACCGGCTCGACCTTGCGCATTTCGACGCGGGCTTCATCGGCGGCTACCGGCGCGTGAACCAGCTCTTTGCGCGCAAGCTCATGCCCCTCCTGGCCGAGGACGACGTCATCTGGGTGCACGACTACCACCTGATCCCGCTGGCCGCCGAGCTGCGGGCCATGGGCTGCAAGAACCGCATCGGCTTCTTCCTGCACATTCCGCTGCCGCCGCAGATCATCTTTGCGGCCATTCCGCAGCACGAGTGGCTGATGCGCTCGCTCTTTGCCTACGACCTGATCGGGCTGCAGGCGCAGCAGGACATCCGGCACTTCGAGCACTACGTGATCAACGAGGCGCAGGGCGAGGTGCTGGGCGAAGGCATGTACCACGCCTACGGCCACACGGTGCGCGCGGGCGCCTTCCCCATCGGCATCGACGTGGACGAGTTCGCCGCGCTCACGCACGCCAAGGAATCGCGCGACATGTACGAGACCATGAAGCGCGAATATTCCAGCCGGCGCTTGCTGGTGGGCATCGACCGGCTCGACTATTCCAAGGGCATTCCGCAGCGGGTGCGGGCCTTTCGCGAGCTGCTGGCCAACTACCCGGAGAACCGGCGCAGCGCCACGCTCATACAGATTGCATCGCCCACGCGCGAGACGGTGGACGCCTATGCCGATATCCGGCGCGAACTCGAATCCATGTGCGGCGCCATCAACGGCGACTTCGGCGAACTCGACTGGATGCCGGTGCGCTACATCCACCGCGTGGTGGCGCGCCGCCGCGTGCCGGGCCTGTGCCGCGCCGCCGCCGTGGGCCTGGTCACGCCGCTGCGCGACGGCATGAACCTGGTGGCCAAGGAGTACGTGGCCGCGCAGGACCCGGCCGACCCGGGCGTGCTGGTCCTCTCGCGCTTTGCGGGCGCCGCCGAGCAGCTCAAGGAAGCGCTGCTGGTGAACCCCTACGACACGCACGGCACGGCCCAGACCCTGCAGCATGCCCTGAGCATGCCGCTGGAAGAGCGCCGCCTGCGGCACCAGAAGCTGCTCAACCGCATCCGCGAGCACGATGTCCACTGGTGGCGCAACAGCTTCTTGGAGGCGCTGCGCACCGCGCCCAGCGAAAGAACGCTGGCGACCTGAAAAACCCCGGCCTTGCCGGGGCTCTTGCACTTTCGCACATGCGTGCTAAAGTGCGCCGCCATGGATGCCAAGACCCAGAAGAGCGAACTCACGCGCGCCGCCATCGTCGGCGCCGCGCTCGACCTGGCGTCGGCCCAGGGGCTGGAATCCATTTCGCTGCAGGCGGTGGCCGATCGCATCGGCCTGTCCAAGAGCGGCGTCTTCTCCCGCGTCGGCTCGCGCGAGGCGCTGCAGAAGGCGGTGATCGAGGAATACGGCCGGCGCTTCCTGGCCGACGTGTTCGTGCCCGCCATGCAAAAGCCCAAGGGGCTGCCGCGCCTGGACGAGATCATGCAGCGCTGGATCGTGCGCATGCGCGACGTCGAGGTGCACACGGGCTGCCTCTACACCGCGGGCGCCTTCGAGCTGGACGACCGCGAGGGCGAGCTGCGCGACCTGCTGCACTCCGAAGTCATGCGATGGCGCGCCGCGCTGCGCCGCACCGTGGCGCAGGCGGTGGAGGTCGGCCACCTCAAGCCCGACACCGACCCCGAGCAGCTGGTCGGCGAAGTCAGCAGCCTGGCCATCGGCCTTTTGCACGACGCGCGCTTTCTGCGCGACCCGCGCGCTGCCGAACGCGCCGTGGCCACCTGGCAGCGCCTGGCAAGAAGCTACAGCGCCTGAGGCGCGCCCTTCTCCTTCGTTCCAGATGACCTGCCTTCCCTTCGTGTTCGCTTCGATCAATTTCGCACACTCGTGCGAAGAAAGGACGCCGCCATGTGGATCTACCTGAGCCTGCTGGTCTTCCTGCTGCTGGTCGTGGTGCCGGCGCTGCGCGTGCTGTTCAGCACGCTCGACGGCCTGCCCCGCAGCAATGACGACTGGTTCTTCTACTGAAACTGGAATGGAGTTGCCGATGACCCAACCTGCCCTGCAAGCCGCCGCCTCGCGCTACTACGACGCGAGCCCGGGCGTTCGCGTGTTTCGCCTGGGCCTGGCCGCCGTCCAGCGGCTGTGGCCCGCACTGGCGGTGCGCGCGGCCTACCGGTTGTTCGCCACCCCGCTGCCGCTGCGCTGGTTGCGCGGGCGCAGCACCTGGGACCCGGCCCTCTGGCGCATCGAGTCCTGGCCTTTCGAGTCCGACGGCCTGACGCTCTACTCGCCTGTCGATGCAACGCATGTCCCCGCCAAACCCACCGCGCTGCTGGTGCACGGCTGGGGCGGCCATGCGGGCCAAATGCGGCCGCTGGCCGAGGCCCTGGTCGCGCACGGCCTGCGCCCGGTGATCGTGGAGATGCCCGCGCACGGCCGCAGCGCCGGCTCGCACAGCAACCTGCCGCAGTTCGCCCGTGCCATCGAGTACGTCGGCGCGCGCCTGCAGCAGCAAGGCCACGTGCTGCAACTGGCGGCTGCGCATTCGATGGGGGCCAACGCCCTGGCGCAGGCCGCCAGCCGCGGCTTGGGCGCGCCGCGCCTGGTGCTGCTGGCGCCGCCCGCCTCGCCCTTCGAGTTCACGCGGGTGTTCGCCCATGTGTTCGGGTTGCGCGAGAGCATTCGCGCCGCCATGCAGCGGCGCATCGAGGCGCGCGAAGGCATCCTGATGGCCGGCTTCGAGCCCGCCGCGGTCGGCCCGCGCATCGGCGTGCCCACGCTGGTGGTGCATGACCGGGGTGATGCGGTGAACCGCTTTGCGGACGGAGAGGCCTTCACGCACGCCATTGCCAATGCCCGCCTGGTGGCCACCGACGGACTGGGCCACCGCAAGCTGCTGCAGGACGAACGGGTGCTGCAGCAGGTGGTGGACTTTGCGCTGCGCTAGTCGAGCAGCGCGAGCGCCGCGTAGTCGCCCACCCGGTCGCCCAGCCCCGCCGCCACCAGCAACACGCCGCGCGTGAGCGGCGGCAGATGCCCATCCACCTGCGCCTGCAGCCTGGGCAGCAGGAAGTCGCGGTTGTTCCAGAACACGCTGCCGCCCAGGCTGATGCGCTGCAGGTCGAGCGTGGCGATCAGGTTGTAGACCATGCGGCCCATGACGCGGCACAGCGCGTCGGTGATGCCGCGCGCATGCGCCTCGCCGGCCGCGGCGGCGGCGAACAGGTCTTGCGCCGACTGGCCGAAGCGGCGCGCCATCGAGTTGCCGGCCACCAGGGCCTCGACGTCGCCCATGTTGCCGCAGCCGCACAACGCGCCGCTGGCGTCGTCGACCACGAAGCTGTGGCCTGCATGGCCCGCATTTCCGTTCTTGCCGCGCAGGATGCGGCCGTCCACGCACAGGCCCACGCCCACGCCGGTGCTCCAGGTGACGTAGGCGCAGTGGTCCAGGCCCTGCAAGGCGCCCCAGCGGCGCTCGGCCTCGAGTGCGGCCACGCCGTCGTTCTCGACCCGCACGCGGCCAAAGCGCTTTTTCAGCGGCGCCTCCAACTGCGCGGTACGCCAGTCGTTGGGCAGGCCGCGCGCCGGGCCGGCGATGCCGCCGCAGATGTTGGGCGTGGCCAGCTCCACCATGCCTTCGCGCAGCTCGAACGGGCCAGCGGTGGAAACGCCCGCGCAGTCGATGCTCTTCGGGTCCACGCCCTGCTCTGCGCAGGCTTCGTCGACCATGCGCAGGATCTGAAGTGCGACGGCATCGTTGTTGCCTGTCTTGGCCGTGGGCTCGGTGCGGCGGCCCACCAGCGGCGCACCACTCCGGGGCGACAGGCTCACTGCGACCTTGGTGCCGCCGATGTCTACGCAAACTCTCATGGGGACGGGTCTCTTTCTCAGTCGTTGGTTCGCGCTAGAGCCAGCGCGCGACCAGCGCCGCAATGACGCTCAACGCCACGGTGCTGCCGATGGGCAGGTCCCACTGACGGCCGAATGCACGAAACACGAAATCGCCCGGCAGGCGCCCAAAGCCGAAATAGCGGCGCAGCCATGCCGCCAGTCCGTTGAACAGGACCAGGGCGAGCACGACGACGATCAACCAGCGAATCATGACGAGGGCAGTCTAGCCCCGCAGCAAGTCCAGGGCGGCGCGATGGAGTTCGGGCGTGGCCGCAGCCACCACGCGCCCGTCCGATTCCAGGCCCAGCGGCTTGCCTTCCCAGTCGGTGATCACGCCGCCGGCCGCCTCGATCAGCCCGGCCGGGCCGAGGTAGTCGTAAGGCTGCAGGCCGGTCTCCACCACCAGGTCGATGGTGCCGCCGGCCAGCTGCGCATAGCCGTAGCAGTCGCCGCCGAAGCGGCGCATGGCGCAGCGCTTGCTGAGCGTGTCGAATGCCTGCCAGTCGGCGGCGTTGAAGATGTCGGGCGAGGTGGTGACGATGCGCGCCTGCTCGACCTGCGTGCACTGGCTCGCGCGCACCGGCCGGCCGTTGCGCAGCGCCAGGCGGCCTTGCGAATCGGACACGCCCCACCAGCGTTCGCCCAGCACCGGCATGTCCACCAGGCCCAGGCGCACCTGCCCGCCTTCGAGCAGCCCGATGAGCGTGCCCCACAACGGCGAGCCGGTGATGAAGCTGCGCGTGCCGTCGATGGGGTCGAGCACCCACACGCGGCCCGCATCCAGCCGCTCGCGCCCGTGCTCTTCGCCATAGATGCCGTCTTGCGCGCACTGCGCCGCAAGGATTTCGCGCATGGCGGTTTCGGCGGCGCGGTCCGCCATGGTCACAGGGCTTTGATCTTCCTTGCTGATTATCTCCAGTGGGGTTCGGAAGTAGCGCATGGACTGCGCCGCCGCGGCATCGGCCAGGGCATTGGCCACGGAAAGGAGTTCGAGCGAATTGGGAGTCGGCATCCCTGGATTAAACGCCAAGTGCGAGTAGTCATTCTTCGTTCTTGCCCATGCGGGGCAGATGCGGTTGAATCGGCGCTTCGAACGAAAGGGAGAGACCAGCCGCATGACGACTGCGCCCGCGTGCCCAGGCCGCTCCCACCACCCCACCATGCCATTGCACTGGACCAGCGATACCAACGAGCTCGATTGGGCTGAACTGACCGCCCTCTACCGCGCAGCGCCCCTGGGCGACAAGAACCCCAAGGGCCTGCAGATCGCCTTCGGCAACAGCATGTTCAAGTTCTTCGCGCGCGAGAACGGCACCCTGGTGGGGGTCGGCCGCGCAATGGCCGACGGCGTGGACTGCTCCTACATCTGCGACGTGGCCGTGCTGCCCAGCCACCAGGGCACGGGGCTGGGCCGCGAGATCGTGTCGCGGCTGGTCGAGGCCTCGCGCGGGCACCGCAAGATCATCCTGTACGCAGTGCCGGGCAAGGAGGCGTTCTACGAGAAGTTCGGCTTTGCGCGGATGAACACCGCCATGGCCATCTTCGAGAACCAGGCGCAGGCCGTCGAACGGGGCTACGTGCAAGCCAGCCGGCAAGGCGAGAGCGCATGAGCGCCCGCCAGGCTGCTGCAAAGGGCGCCCGCATCGCAGTGCGAAGCCCGAAGGTTGCCCAATGAGCACGGCGGCCGACTCCTCGCTTTCGCTCCTGGACAACCTCTTCTGGCACGCACTCGTCGGCCCGCACGCGCACTTCGCGGTGGGCCAGGGCGAGGTGCGCCGCTTTGCCCCGGGCTTCTCGCCCATCGTGGGTTTTGCCGACCCGTCCCGCCCCCGACTCGATGCGCTGCTTCCCTTCTGCCAGGCCGGCGAGCAGTTCTATTGCGACGGCTGGTCGGGCCCGGCACCCGAGGGCTGGCAGGTCGACGCCGAGGCCCGCATGCAGAAGATGATCTGGCGTGCGCCAATGCCCGGACAGGACGAGGCGCCCGAGGCCACGCGGCTCGGGCCCGAGCACCTGCCCCAGATCCTGGCGCTGGTGGAGCTCACGCGGCCCGGTCCGTTCGGCCCGCGCACCATCGAGCTGGGCGAGTACTACGGCCTGGTCGAAGCCGGCAGCGGCCGCCTCATGGCCATGGCCGGCGAGCGCTGCGCCGCCGCGGCGCTGCGCGAGATCAGCGGCGTGTGCACGCATCCGGATTTCCAGGGCCGCGGCCTCGCGCGCCGCCTCATGGCCAAGCTGATCCGGCGCCAGATGGCGCGCGGCGAGACGCCGGTGCTGCATGTGATGAGCGTCAACGAAGGCGCCATCGCGCTGTACCGGCGCATGGGTTTCGACGCGCACCGCGAATCGGTGGTGCGCGTCATATCGCGGCGAGGGGCCGCATGAGCGACTCGACAGACAACAAATATCAACAGGAAGGGGATTGATCGATGCAGTGGATGACGAAACGCGTCCTGCCGACCGTGTGCGCCTTGTTCATGGCCGCCGCCAGCCCGAACGGGCATGCCTTCATGGAAGGCTTCATCGACCCGAGCGACGGCTACCTGGACATGTCGGACTGGCTGGTGAACAAGCGGGGCTTCCTGCCCGTGCCGATCGTCATCACCGAGCCGGCCGTGGGCTACGGCGGTGGCGTGGCGCTGATGTTCGTGCGCAACTCCATTCGCGAGAGCGCCGAGAAGGCCAAGGAAACCGGCCACCTCACGCCGCCCGACATCTGGGTGGTGGGCGGCGCCGCCACCGAGAACGGCACCCGGGTCGCCTTCGGCGGCGGCATGGCCAGCTTCGACGAAGACCGCTGGCGCTACCGCGGCGGCGTGGGGCGCGCCGACGTCAACCTCAACTTCTACGGCGTGGGCGGCCAGCTCGAGAGCGGCGCGCGCAGCCTGGCCTATTCGCTGGACGGCTGGGTCTCGAGCCAGCAGGTGCTGCGCCGCCTGGGCGACAGCAACACCTTCCTGGGGGCGCGCTGGATCTACCTGGACCTCAACAGCAAGGTCGACCTCGACGGCCGCATCTCGCGCCTGCTGCCCGACGAGATGAGCCAGAAGGGCTCGGGCCTGGGCCTCACGCTGGAGCACGACACGCGCGACAACATCTTCACGCCCAACAAGGGCTGGATCGGCGCGGTGGACGCCATGTTCTACGACCCCGACTGGGGCAGCGACACGCGCTTCCAGGCCTACCGCGGCCATGTGTTCGCCTACCTGCCCATCGGCAAGGAGGTGGTGCTGGGCGGGCGCGTCGACATGCGCGCCGCACGCGGCCGCGTGCCCTTCTACCAGCTGCCCTTCATCGACCTGCGCGGCGTTCCGGCTGCGCGCTACCAGGACGAGAACACCGCCGTGGTGGAAACCGAGCTGCGCTGGAACGTCACGCCCCGCTGGGCCGCCGTCGGCTTTCTGGGCGCAGGACGGACCTGGGGCCGGCAGACCAGCTACAGCGAAGGCGATGACGTGTACACGCGGGGCATGGGCTTTCGCTACCTGATCGCCAGGCAACTGGGGCTGTGGGTGGGCATCGACGTGGCCAAGGGTCCCGAAGACACGGCCTGGTACATCCAGGTGGGCAATGCCTGGCGCTGAGGCGATCCGCATCCGGGTCGACGACCTGCGCGGCCCGGAGATCCAGGCGCTGCTGGAAGAGCACCTGCGCGACATGCGAAGCATCTCGCCGCCCGAGAGCGTGCACGCGCTCGACCTGGACGCCCTGCGCCGGCCCGAGATCACTTTCTGGACTGCCTGGGCTGCGGGCGAACTGGTGGGCTGCGGCGCGCTCAAGATGCACGACGCCAGCCACGGCGAGATCAAGTCCATGCGCGTGTCGGGCCGCCGGCGCCGTACCGGCGCCGGGCGCGCGATGCTGCTTCACATCGTCGATGAAGCGCGCCGCCGAGGCCTCTCGCGGCTGAGCCTGGAGACCGGCTCGCAGCCCGAATTCGCGCCGGCGCGCCAGCTCTACGCGAGCATGGGCTTTGCCGAATGCGGGCCCTTCGCGGGCTATAACCTCGACCCCAACAGCGTGTTCATGACACGCCCGCTCCGATGACCGCAAGCTCCATCCCCATCCGCGGCCTGGACCACATCGTGCTGCGCGTGGTCGACCCGGACCGCATGCTGCGCTTCTATGTCGAAGTGCTCGGCTGCCCGCTGGAAAAGCGGCAGGACGACCTCGGCCTCATCCAGCTGCGCGCCGGCAGCGCATTGATCGACCTGGTTCCCGTCGACGGCAAGCTGGGCCGCGAAGGCGGCGCGCCGCCCGGCGCCGAAGGCCGCAACCTCGATCACTTCTGCCTGGCGGTCGAGCCCTTCGACGAGCCGGCCATCCGTGCCCACCTGAAGGCGCACGGCGTGCAGGCCGGCGCGACGGCGCCGCGCTACGGCGCACAGGGCGAAGGCCCTTCCATCTACCTGTCGGACCCGGAAGGCAACGTGGTCGAACTCAAGGGCCCGCCTGCCCAGGAGCTTGCCCAATGAGCAATTCGGCAAGCGATGACCTGGAACCGCTGCCCGCCACGCCGCCGGGCCGCTACCGCCACTACAAGGGCCTGGACTACGAAGTGATCGGCGTGGCCCGCCACAGCGAGACGCTGGAGCCGCTGGTGGTGTACCGCCCGCTCTACAACGACAGCGGCCTGTGGGTGCGGCCGCACGCCATGTTCTTCGAGGAAGTGGAAATCGAAGGCAAGCGCCAGCCGCGCTTTGCCCTCGTCGGCTGACTTCGGCTAGAGGGTGTGGGTGCGGTCGCCTTCGCGAAAGCCCACGCTGTCCCACGGTTCCACGCCGGCGCAAAAGCCGATCACCTTGAACAGCTCGCCCATCTCATGCTCGTGGATGAGCCGCGCCGCCATGGCGCGCTGCTGCACGCTCGCCTGCTCCAGCCGTGCGACCAGCCCGCAGTTGATGAGAAAGCGCGCCTGGTTGCAGTAGCCCAGCACCGAAAGGCC
>JAFECZ010000669.1 GCA_018241905.1 Pseudomonadota bacterium | reverse complement strand
ACTCGCGACCTCAACCTTGGCAAGGTTGCGCTCTACCAACTGAGCTATTCCCGCGAAGACCACGATTATATGACAAAAAAATGCGCCCTCCGGATGGCGCCCCTTGAATTTGTCATCAACCCACCGGACCGAGCGGCACGATCTTCTGTATCAACGCCTCGCCATCGGACAGCAGGAAGTCCTTGAAGGCCTGCGCCACCGGCGGCAGGCGCTTGGTGCGACGGTGCACCACGTACCAGTTGCGCATGAGCGGAAAGCCCTGCACGTCGAGCACCGCAAGCGTGCCCGTGCGCAGTTCCAGGCTCAGCGTGTGCGCAGACAGAAAGCCAAGCCCCATGCCGGCAATGACCGCCTGCTTGATCGTTTCGGTGCTGCGGATCTCCATGGCCATGCGCAAGTGCGGCAGGTGTTCGCCGAAGGCATCTTCCAGCGCATGCTGCGTGTCGGAGCCCTTCTCGCGCAGCACGAAGGGCTCCTTCATGATGCGCGCCATCGGAATGCGCCTTCGCCCCACCAGCGGATGCTGAGGCGCTGCCACGATCACATAGGGGTGCGGCGCGAAGGCTTGCGCGACCGTGTCCATGTCGGTGGGCGGGCGCACCATCACGGCCAGGTCGGTCTGGTTGTCGCTGATGCAGGCAAGCAGCTCGGCACGGTTGTGCACGGTGAAGTTCAGCGTCACGCCCTTGTTGCGGCCGGCAAACTCCACCAGCAGGCGCGGCAGGAAGTAGTCGCCCGCGCTGATAACGCCCACGTTGAGCCGGCCACCCGTGACACCGCGAAACTGCGTCATCGCGGCCTCGGCCGCTTCGAACTGCGCAATGATGCTGCGACTGATGGTGAGCAGCTCCGCCCCCGCAGCCGTCAGGTAGACCTTCTTGCCGAACTGCTCGAACAGCGCATTGCCGGCATGCTCCTCCAGCTTGCTCACCTGCGTGGAAACGGCCGGCTGGGTAAGGTGCAGTTCTTCCGCCGCACGCGAGAAGCTCAGGTGGCGCGCCACCGCCTCGAACACCTTCAGCTGGCGCAGGGTGGCGTTCTTCACGACGCGCAGCCCATCCCGCTGCGCCGCGTCATTGCAATGTCAGGATGGTGCAGCCCGTGGTCTTGCGCGCCTCCAGGTCGCGGTGCGCCTGCTGCACGTCGGCCAGGGCGTAGCGTTGCTCGATCGGGATCTTCACCGCGCCGCTTTGCACCACGGCGAACAGGTCGTCCGCCATGGCTTGCGTGCTTTCACGCGTGGCCATGTGGGTGAAAAGCGTCGGCCGCGTCATGTAGAGCGAGCCCTTGGACGCCAGCAGGCCCATGTTCACCGGCGGCACCGGCCCCGAGCCGTTGCCGAACACGGCCAGCAGGCCCAGCGGGCGCAGGCAGTCGAGCGAGCCTTCCCAGGTGTCCTTGCCCACCGAGTCGTAAGCAACCTTCACGCCCTTGCCGCCGGTAATCTCCTTCACGCGCTGGGTGAAGTTTTCCTTGCTGTAGTTGATGCAGTGCGCCGCGCCGTAGGAAAGCGCCAGCTGGCACTTGGCGTCGGTGCCCGCGGTGCCGATGAGCTGCAGGCCCAGCGCCTTGGCCCACTGGCAGGCGATCAGGCCCACGCCGCCCGCGGCTGCATG
Source organism: Pseudomonadota bacterium (assembly GCA_018241905.1). Lineage (GTDB taxonomy): Bacteria > Pseudomonadota > Gammaproteobacteria > Burkholderiales > Burkholderiaceae_C > Variovorax. The sequence goes on along the minus strand of JAFECZ010000669.1, from coordinate 711 downwards.
GAACAGGATGTGGTCGCCAGCCTGCAGCCCTTCGGCCGGCAGCGTCTTCTTCAACAGGTATTGGGCGGTGAGGCCCTTGAGCATCATGGCCGCGCCGGTCTCGAAGGAGATGGCGTCGGGCAGCTTGCACACGTTCTTGGCCGGCATCACGCGCAGCTCGCAGTAGGCGCCCGGCGGCTGGCTGGCATAGGCGGCGCGGTCGCCGGCCTTGAGGTGCGTCACGCCCTCGCCCACCGCCTCGACCACGCCGGCGGCTTCCATACCCAGCTGCAGCGGCATGGCAAAGGGATAGAGCCCGCTGCGCTGGTAGGTGTCGATGAAGTTCAGGCCCACCGCGTGGTGGCGGATGCGGATCTCGCCGGGGCCGGGCTCGCCCACCTCGACCTCGACCAGCTTCAGTTCTTCAGGACCGCCATTGCGGTCGATGCGGATGGCTCTGCTCTTCATCATCGATCCTTGGATAGTGCTTGCAAACCGCCGGATGTTGCCACGACGGCCAGCACTTCGCAGGACACAAGCGCAGACACAGGAATGGCTCCGGCCTATTCCAGTCCCCCGCCTTGTTTCGATCCCCTGCCTTGTTCCAGTCCCCCGCCTTGTTCCAGTCCCCTGTCTTGTTCCAGTCCCGCACCGAGGAACTGGCTTTGCCAGGCCTCAGGTGGGGTCTCCCCCTCGGGGGGTGGCGAATTACACGCAGCGAAGCGAAGTGAA
>JAFECZ010000668.1 GCA_018241905.1 Pseudomonadota bacterium | reverse complement strand
CCAACCTGGCCGAGGACCGCCACCAGATCCGCCGCCGCACCGACGCCGAGCGCATGGGCGAGGCCATCGAGGGCGGCCTGGACGTGGCGCTGGCGCGCATCCGCAAGGCCGGCGTGTCGACCGAGGCCATCGTGCAAACGCTGGCCCACAGCTACCTCTCGCCGGTGCTCACCGCCCACCCCACCGAGGTGCAGCGCAAGAGCATCCTGGATGCCGAGCGCGGCATCGGCCAGCTGCTGGCGGCGCGCGAAGACATCCAGTTGCGCCAGCGCGTGTGGGCAGCCGCCCACGGCTCCAGCAAGACGGATGCGCTCACGCCCGCCGAGCTGGCGCAGAACGAGGAGCAGATCCGCACCCGCGTCACCCAGCTGTGGCAGACGCGCCTGCTGCGCTTCTCGCGCCTGACCGTGGCCGACGAGGTCGAGAACGCGCTGAGCTACTACGAGGCCACCTTCCTGCGCGAGATCCCGCGCGTCTACGCCGACCTGGAGCGGGCGCTGGGCCACGAAGGCGTGGCGCCGTTCCTGCGCATGGGCCAGTGGATCGGCGGCGACCGCGACGGCAACCCCAACGTCACGGCCGACACGCTGCAGTACGCCCTGCGGCGCCAGGCCGAGATGGTGCTGCGCTACTACCTCACCGAGGTGCACTACCTGGGCGGCGAGCTGTCGCTGTCGGCCACGCTGGTGGACCTCACGCCCGAGATGCATGCGCTGGCCGAGCGCTCGCCCGACACCAGCGAGCACCGCCGCGACGAACCCTATCGCCGCGCCCTCACCGGCGTCTATGCGCGGCTGGCGGCCACGCTGCAGGAGCTGACGGGCGGCCAGGCGGCGCGCCATGCGGTGGCGCCGCAGAACCCCTACAAGTCGGCTGCGGAGTTCCTGGCGGAGCTGCGCACCATTGAGGACTCCTTGCGCGAGAAGCACGGTGCGGCGCTCGTCGGACAGCGCCTTGGGCCGCTGGTGCGCGCGGTGGAGGTGTTCGGTTTTCACCTCGCCACGGTGGACCTGCGCCAGAGCTCGGACAAGCACGAGGCCGTGGTGGCCGAGCTGCTGGCCGTTGCCCGCATCGAGCCGCAATATGCGTCGCTGCCCGAAGCGGCCAAGCAGGCGCTGCTGCTGCGCCTGCTGGACGAAGCGCGGCCCCTGCGCGTGCCCGACGCCAACTACTCGCCGCTGGCGCGCAGCGAGCTGGCCATCTTCGTGGCGGCGCGCGCGGCCCGCGCCACCTACGGCGCCGACGCCATCCGCCACTACATCATCAGCCACACCGAGACGGTGAGCGACCTGCTGGAAGTGCTGCTGCTGCAAAAGGAAGTGGGCCTCATGCGCGGCACGCTCAACGGCGATGCACCGGGCCAGAGCGACGCGGTGTGCGACCTGATCGTGGTGCCCCTGTTCGAGACCATCGAAGACCTGCGCAATGCCGCCCCCATCGTGCGCGCCTTCTACCAGCTGCCGGGCATTGCCGCGCTGGTGCGCCGCTCGGGCGCCGAGCAGGACGTGATGCTGGGCTACTCCGACAGCAACAAGGACGGCGGCATCTTCACCAGCAACTGGGAGCTCTACCGCACCGGCGCCGCGCTGGTGCAGCTGTTCGACGAGATGGCCAAGGACGCGCCCGACGGCCAGGCCGTGCGCCTGCGCATGTTCCACGGCCGCGGCGGCACCGTGGGCCGCGGCGGCGGCCCGAGCTACCAGGCCATCCTGGCCCAGCCGCCCGGCACGGTGCGCGGGCAGATCCGGCTGACCGAGCAGGGCGAGGTGATCGGCTCCAAGTACGCCAACCGCGAGATCGGCCGGCGCAACCTGGAGACGCTGGTTGCAGCCACGCTGGAGGCCACGCTGCTGCCCAGCCGCAAGGGCGCGCCGGCCGCCTTCATGGACGCCGCCGCCGAACTCTCGGCCGCCAGCATGGCTGCCTACCGCGACCTGGTCTACGGCACGCCGGACTTCGGCGACTACTTCTTCAGCTCCACGCCCATCCGCGAGATTGCGGAGCTGAACATCGGCTCGCGTCCCTCCTCGCGCAACCCCAGCCACAGCATCGAGGACCTGCGCGCAGTGCCATGGAGCTTCAGCTGGGGCCAATGCCGCCTCACCCTGCCGGGCTGGTACGGCTTCGGCTCGGGGGTGCAGGCCTTCCTGCAGGCCGCGGGAAGCGCGGCGGCGCGCAAGGAACGCACGGCGCTGCTGCAGCGCATGTACGCGCAGTGGCCGTTCTTTCGCACGCTGCTGTCGAACATGGACATGGTGCTGGCCAAGAGCGACCTGGCGCTGGCCTCGCGCTACGCCGAGCTGGTGGAAGACCGCAAGCTGCGCAAGAATGTGTTCACCAT
>JAFECZ010000667.1 GCA_018241905.1 Pseudomonadota bacterium | reverse complement strand
GCCGATGGCGATGAGATCGTCCAGCGATTCGCTGTAGCGCCCGGCGTAGGGGTTCTCGATGACCGCGATGGCTACCGCGCGGCGGGTGGGCGGCTCGATGGCCCGGCCCATTTCCTTGCGGGTCTCGTCGACCTGCACGATCAGCTTGCGGATGTTGGCGCTCATGGTGTGTGTCCCGTTCTCGTCGATTAGTTTTTGGATGCGCCAGATCAACGCAATCCGTCCCACTTGGCAATGTTCTCGGCGCGCAGGCCGCCCACGCGGTCGTGGATGCGGTAGCCGGTCGTCATGGCAAGGATGAAGACAATCTCGTCGGCCGCCGGCGCACCGGGCACCCGCACCTCGATGGCGTCGAACTGCCCGCGCACATAGCTGGCGTTGATGTTGGTCAGCGGCACGTCCAGCGTGGCGCCTGGCGGGCCCACCTTCTTGGTCGAGGGCACGATGGACAGCGCATTGCCGGGCTGGCCTTTCTTCTCGTCGACCGTGCCGGCCTTGTAGGCGGCGCGGTCGCCCTTCCAGCCCAGCAACTCGCGCATGGCATAGCCGCCGGGCACGTGCCACAGCGCGCCGTGTTCCAGCTCGCCGGCCGCACCCACGATGGCGCCCTTGCCATAGGTGGCAATCTGCTCCAGCGGCACGTCCATGGCGGCGTGCAGGCGGTGCGCCATGTCCACGCCCACGGGCTCCAGCAGATCCATCATCGGCAGGATGTCGGGCTCGTAGCGACCCGCGAAAGGATTGGTGAGCACCGCGCCGATGGCACCGCGCACCAGCGGCTTCTCGGGCCGCGGCCCGAACTCGTGGAAGATGTGTTCGACCTGGGTGAACACGCGACGTATTTCGATCATGGACTTCTGGTGCCTTCGCTTTTCATTAAGCAAATACTGAACCAACTGCGTGGTCCTGCGTGAACGTCCGCGGCGGTGACTCCGCGTGATCTCCCTGAATCGCCGAGCTTAGCGGCTGCACGATGCGCCACTGCCCCTGGCAAACCAGGGCGACAGCCCACACGAGCCCCGCATCTTGCAGCGCCCGCGCCTGCAGGACACCCGCGGCCAGCGCATGCTGCACCTGCGTTGGCGCCAAGGGCGCGACGTCGACGGTGACCGGGATGTTGCCCAGGTCGCTGTCGTCCTTGCATTCGTTGGCCGGCAGGCGGCGGATGCCATCGTCCTGCACGTCGACCGCGTTGGCAATGAGCGTGGCCGCGGCGTCGGCCTGCGACGCACTGGCCGCCAGCACGGTGACGCTGTCGGCAATGCCCAGCGAAAAGCTGCGCCCGCGCCAGCCGCTGGTGGCAATGCCGCGCACCGGGGATTCGGCCTGCACTTCGAACTGGCCGTCGGTCTGCAGCGGGCCGCGATGCGTGAGCGGATCGAAGCGCGCCAGATCGGCGAACAAGCCGACGCGCGCCGATTCGCCGGGCGCCAGATGCAGCGCGATGTCGCCCCCGTTGTTGACCCATGCGCGGCGGATGCCGGGGCGCCGGTAGAAGGCGATGAGCTCCTGCGCCACCGAGCCGGCCACCGCCGCCATCGGCGTGATGAACGCAGAGCCCGCGGCGCCGCTCGCGTCGGCGCAGGCGCGCCACATGCGCTGCGCAATCGGGCCGTGCATCGATTGGCCGGCCGACACCGGCTGGCGCAACAGGCGCAGCTCGCCCACCAGCTCATCGAGCACGACCGCAAAGCGCTGCCACGCGGCTTCGTGCGCTTCGGCGAGCACCGCCGCATCGCCTTCGGCCTGCACCACGATGTCGATCGGGCCGTGCTGCCAGTGCCAGCGGCCGTCGTCGAGCAGGGCGCGTTCTGCGGGCATGTGCAGTCCGCCTTCGTCAGCCCAGCATCGGCGCGTGGCCGATGGGCCAGGGATTGGCCGGATCCATGGCGGCCCAGCGGCGTGCCTGGGGCGCACCGTCGTTGTGCCACGCGCCGCGCGCCAGTGCCTGCTCGAGCGAGAACACATGCTCCATGTGGCCGCCCAGCGCCGCGTAGTCGACCTGGCGCATGGTGAATTCGATGGGCGCCACGATGGCAGGCGTCGGCACGGTGCCGAAGCTCATGTCGGGCATGCGCATCACGTCGGCCATGACGGTGATGCCGCCGCCCGGCCACACATAGGCCGGCGCGCCGCCGCAGGTGACGTTGACCAGTGCCTGCTTGATGGCACGGGTGAGCAGCACCGGGTTCTCGGTGACCCCCGCGCGCAGCGAGCCGCCCGCACCGCCCAGGAACAGCACCGTGCACAGCGAAGGCTCGCAGTTCTCGCCGATGCGGTCGACCACGCGGCGCACCTCGGCGGGCATGTCCTGCTCCACCGGGCGCAGTTGCTCGTCGAGCACGAACCACTG
>JAFECZ010000666.1 GCA_018241905.1 Pseudomonadota bacterium | reverse complement strand
ATGAAATAGATGGCGCTGCCCGGCTGCAGGCGCTTGGACGCCTCGACCCGGTCCACGCCCCATTCGCGGGCGATGTCGTCCAGGTCGCGGCCCGCGCATTCGGGGTGCGGCTGGCTGTCGGCGATGAGCACGCGGCAGTCGAGCATGCCGCGGTCGGCGCGGATCATGGTGGAGCCGGCGGTGTAGGGGTAGCAGTCCAGGCAGATGCGCTGCTTCTTCATCGCCTCGCGGATGTGCGGCAGCGTGACCTGCGTCTTGCCGAAGTTCTGCGGGCTCTGCACCTTGTGGTGCGAGACCACCACCGGCACGTCCAGTTCGCGGCCGATGCGAAAGGTTTCGTCCAGCGCCTGCATCACCTGGTCGGCCTCGTCGCGCATGTGCGTCACGTACAGGGCCTGGCGCGCGCTCAGCGGCCGGCATACCTCGATGATCTCCTCGGTGGTCGCCTTGACCGCGGGCGGGTAGAAGGTGCCGGTGGACAGGCCGATGGCGCCGGCCTCCATGGCTTCTTCCACCAGCGCCTGCATGGCCGCGATCTCCTCGGGCGTGGCCTCGCGGTCCAGCGATGCCATGGTGACGGCGCGCAGCGTGGAGTGGCCCACCATGGCGGCCACGTTCACCGATGAGGGCTGCGCGCGCAGCGCATCGAGGTAGGCGCGGAAGGTGGTGAAGCGGCCCTCGGCCGGGGTGTCGATCAGGCTCAGCGGCATGGGCAGTTCCATGTCGGGGCGCAGCGGCGCGGCGCTGATGCCGCAGTTGCCGGCCACCACCGTGGTCACGCCCTGCGAGACCTTGAAGGGCATCGCTGCCTGCGAGAGCACGGCCTGGTCGTCGTGCGTGTGCGAGTCGATGAAGCCGGGCGCCACGATGCGGCCCCTGGCTTCGATGACGGTGTCTGCGCTGTGGCCGGCCAGGTTGCCTATGGCGGCGATGCGGCCTTCGCGAACCGCAACGTCGGCGTCGAAGCGGGGTGCGCGCGTGCCGTCGATGACGGTGCCGCCGCGGATGAGCAGGTCGTGATGGGTCGGTGTCATGTAGATCTCCAGGAGCGGGCCGGGGCGCGAAGCCTCAGCGGAAATGGCAGGCCACGCGGTGTTCGTTCATTCCCGTTGTTTCGCGCGGGGACAGCTCGGGTGCTTTTTCCTTGCACACCGGCTGCGCCAGCGGGCAGCGCGTATGGAAGCGGCAGCCCGAGGGCGGATTGGCCGGGCTGGGCGGATCGCCCTGCAGCAGCATGCGCTGCGCGGGCGTGCGCGGGTTGGGCACCGGCACGGCCGACAGGAGGATCTGCGTGTACGGATGGCGCGGCGCGTTGAACAGCGTGTCGCGGTCCGCCAGCTCGACGATGCGGCCCAGGTACATCACGGCCACGCGGTGGCTGATGTGGCGCACCACCGACAAGTCGTGCGCCACGAAGAGGTAGGCAATGCCGAACTCGGCCTGCAGGTCCATCAGCAGGTTGACCACCTGCGCCTGCACCGACACGTCCAGCGCCGACACCGGCTCGTCGCAGATGATGAGCTTGGGCTGCATGGCCAGCGCGCGGGCAATGCCCAGCCGCTGGCGCTGGCCGCCGGAGAACTCGTGCGGGTACTTGTCGATGGCCTCGGGCCGCAGGCCCACCTTGCCGAACAGCCACTGCACGCGCTCGCGCCGCTCGCCGGCCGACTGCCTGCCGAAGTTGCGCAGCGGCTCGGCCACGATCTCGCCGGCCGTGAGGCGCGGGCTGAGCGAAGCGTACGGGTCCTGGAAGATGATCTGCACGTCGCGGCGGCGCTCGCGCATCTGGCCGGGGCCGAGCTTGAGCAGGTCCTCGCCGTCGAGATGTACCGAGCCGCTCGTGGGCTCGATGAGCCGCATCACCGACTTGGCCGTGGTGGTCTTGCCGCAGCCCGATTCGCCCACCAGCGACAGCGTCTCGCCGCGACCCACGGTGAAGGACACGCCGTCCACCGCCTGCACCGGCGGCTGCGCCTTCGCGAGCCAGCGGCGCGGCGCGACGTAGTGCTTGCGCAGGTCTTCGACGCGCAGCAGGGTGTTGTTGTCGGTACTCATGCGCTCAGCGCCTCCATCGGGGCCAGCCGGCCTTCCTCGACCGCGAAGCAGGCGACGCCGTGGCCGTTGCCCTGGTCGCCCAGTGCCGGCACTTCGGCGCCGCAGCGGGCGTTGGCATGCGGGCAGCGCGCCGCAAAGGCGCAGCCGCGGCGCGGCGCCAGCGGCGAGGGCACCAGGCCCGGGATCTCGGTGAGCCGCGCGCTGCGCGTGTTCATCGAGGGCATCGAGGCCATCAGCGCGCGGGTGTAGGGATGCAGCGGGCGGTCGAACAGGTCCTGCACGTCCGCTTCCTCGACCTTGC
>JAFECZ010000665.1 GCA_018241905.1 Pseudomonadota bacterium | reverse complement strand
AGGCCGTGGCTGTTGGAGCGGCCATCCAGGGCCAGGTGCTCAGCGGTGACCGCAAGGACGTGCTGCTGCTGGACGTCACGCCGCTGTCCCTGGGCATCGAGACCCTGGGCGGCGTGATGACCAAGATGATCACCAAGAACACGACCATCCCGACCAAGTTCGCGCAGACCTTCTCCACCGCCGACGACAACCAGCCGGCCGTGACCATCAAGGTGTTCCAGGGCGAGCGTGAAGTGGCCGCTGGCAACAAGCTCCTGGGCGAGTTCAACCTGGAAGGCATTCCGCCGGCACCGCGCGGCCTGCCCCAGATCGAGGTGAGCTTCGACATCGACGCCAACGGCATCCTGCACGTGGGCGCCAAGGACAAGGGCACCGGCAAGGAAAACAAGATCACCATCAAGGCCAACACGGGCCTGTCGGAAGAAGAAATCCAGAAGATGGTGAAGGACGCCGAGCTGAACGCCGCCGAGGACAAGAAGAAGGTCGAGCTGGCCCAGGCCCGCAACCAGGGCGAAGCCATGGTGCACAGCGTGAAGAAGTCGCTCTCCGAGTTCGGCGACAAGCTGGATGCCGGCGAGAAGGAAAAGATCGAAGCGGCCATCAAGGAGCTGGAAGAAGTCGTCAAGGGCGAGGACAAGTCCGCCATTGAAGACAAGACCAACGCCCTGATGACGGCCAGCCAGAAGCTGGGCGAGAAGATGTACGCCGACCAGGCAGCCGCAGCCGGCGCCGCAGGCGCTGCGCCGGGCGGCGACGCAGGCGGTGCCCAGGCGGGCGCGCAAGCGGCCGACGACAACGTGGTCGACGCCGAGGTCAAGGAAGTGAAGAAGGGCTGATTTCAACGCCCAACCAAGGCTGGACAACCTCTTGAGGTGGTCCAGCCTTTTTCCGTTTTCAGCACGTGCAGACCATGGCCACCAAACGCGATTACTACGAGATCCTCGGCGTCCCCAAGAACGCGAGCGAGGATGAACTGAAGAAGGCTTATCGCAAGCTTGCGATGAAGTACCACCCCGACCGCAACCATGGCGATACCGCCAAGGAGTCGGAAGCCAAGTTCAAGGAGGTCAAGGAGGCCTACGAGATGCTGTCCGACGGGCAGAAGCGCGCGGCCTACGACCAGTACGGCCACGCGGGCGTGGACCCCAACATGCGCGGGCCGGGCGCGGAAGGCTTCGGCGGCTTTGCCGAGGCTTTTGGCGACATCTTCGGCGACGTTTTCGGCGGCGGTGGCCGCGGGCGCGGCGGGCGCCAGGTGTATCGCGGCAACGACCTGAGCTACGCCATGGAGATCACGCTGGAAGAAGCGGCCGAGGGCAAGGACGCCCAGATCCGCATCCCCAGCTGGGACGAGTGCGGCACCTGCCACGGCTCGGGCGCCAAGCCCGGCACCAAGCCCATCACCTGCACCACCTGCCACGGCCAGGGCGCGGTGCAGATGCGCCAGGGCTTCTTCAGCGTGCAGCAGACGTGTCCGCAGTGCCGCGGCACCGGCAAGATCATTCCCGAGCCCTGCACCACCTGCCACGGCCAGGGCAAGATCAAGAACAACAAGACGCTGGAAGTGAAGATCCCGGCCGGCATCGACGACGGCATGCGCATCCGCAGCACCGGCAACGGCGAGCCCGGCACCAACGGCGGGCCGCCCGGCGACCTGTACATCGAGATCCGGCTGAAGAAGCACGAGATCTTCGAGCGCGACGGCGACGACCTGCACTGCGTGGTGCCGGTGAGCATCACCACGGCGGCGCTTGGCGGCGAGATCGAGGTGCCCACGCTCAAGGGCGCGGCGGCCATCGACATTCCCGACGGCACGCAAAGCGGCAAGCAGTTCCGCCTGCGCGGCAAGGGCGTCAAGGGCGTGCGCTCGAGCTACCCGGGCGACCTGTACTGCCACGTGCGGGTCGAAACGCCAGTGAAGCTCACCGAGCACCAGCGCAAGCTCATGAAGGAGCTGGACGAGTCGCTCAAGAAGGGCGGCAACAAGCACAGCCCGACGGACAAGGGCTGGTTCGACAAGGCCAAGGAATTCTTCAGCTGGGCAACCCCGGGCACCGTGGCCCGGCCGTGTTGCCTTCGCTGTGCGGATGGCTGGCGCTGCGGCGCTGGCGCTACCGGAAGAAGCCCCACCGGCGCGCCACGCCTGCGCCGGCAACTTGGGCCTGCGGCTGCGCGCAGCCGCCCGCGCCAAGATCGCCCGCCGGCTGGGCGCACCCGGCGGCCTGGCTCTCTGCCGCCGGCACGGCCTCGAAGCCGACCTGCGTGCGCATGACGCGCGTGCGCGCGCCGGTCAGCAGGTCGATGAAGCGCTGCGCCTTTTCGGGCTGCGCCGCGCGGGCGCTGATCGCTGCGCTGTAGAC
>JAFECZ010000664.1 GCA_018241905.1 Pseudomonadota bacterium | reverse complement strand
GGCACGCACGGCTGCACGGCCGACCAGGAGGTGGACGGCGCCGGCCAGGTGCTGGCGCCGGGCTTCATCGACGTGCACACGCATGACGACACCCACGTGATCCGCGCGCCCGAGATGCTGCCCAAGGTATCGCAGGGCATCACCACCGTGATCGTGGGCAACTGCGGCATCAGCGCCGCCCCGGTCACGCTCAAGGGCGATCCGCCCGACCCCATGAACCTGCTGGGTCCGGCCAGCGTGTTCGGCTACCCGCGCTTCGCCGACTATGTGGCGGCCGTGGAGCGGGCGCAGCCGGCCGTCAATGTGGGGGCACTGGTGGGCCACACGGCGCTGCGCAGCAACCACATGGACCGGCTGGACCGGCCCGCGACCGAGGCCGAGGTGGCCGCCATGCGCGAGCAACTGCGCGAAGCGCTGGACCACGGCGCGCTGGGCCTGTCCACCGGCCTGGCTTACCCCAATGCCTTCGCCTCGACGCCCGAGGAGGTGATGGGCCTGGCCGAGCCGCTGGCCGCGGCCGGCGCCCTGTACACCACCCACCTGCGCACCGAGTTCGCCGCCATCCTCGACGCGATGGAAGAGGCCTATGCGGTGGGCAAGCATGCGCGGGTGCCGCTGGTCATCTCGCACCTCAAGTGCGCGGGGCCCGAGAACTGGGGCCGCGCCGGCGAGGTGCTGGACTCCATCGATGCGGCGCGGCGATGGCAGCCCGTGGCCTGCGACTGCTACCCCTACACCGCGAGCTCGACCACCATCGACCTGAACCAGGTGCGCGACGACATCGAGATCTTCATCACCTGGTCCGACCCGCATCCGCAGATGGCGGGCCAGACGCTCAAGGAAATCGCCGCCGCCTGGGGCGTGGACACGATGGACGCCGCGCGGCGCCTGCAGCCCGGCGGCGCCGTCTATCACAACATGTCTTCGGCGGACCTGGAGCGCATCCTTCAGCACCCCACCAGCGTGGTCGGCTCCGACGGCCTGCCCAACGACCCCAACCCGCATCCGCGCTTGTGGGGCGCCTTCCCGCGCGTGCTCGGCCACTTCAGCCGCGAACGCGGCCTGCTCACGCTGGCCCAGGCGGTGCGCAAGATGAGCGGCCAGTCGGCCGAGCGCTTCGGCCTGGCCGAGCGCGGCCAGGTGCGCCCCGGCTGGTGGGCCGACCTGGTGCTGTTCGACCCGGCCACCGTGCGCGACCGCGCCACCTTCAGCCAGCCCAAGCAGACGGCCGAGGGCATCACGGCGGTGTGGGTCAACGGCGTGCTGAGCTACCGTGACGGTGCGGTGCAGCCTGCGCGCGCCGGCCGCTTCCTGCGCCGCGGGCCGCGCGTGCAGGCCGAGTTCACCTGAATCCGGCACTCTTCTTCTTTGGAAAGGACATTCCCATGAGCATCACTCGAATTGGCATCGAAGGTGGCACCGGCACCGGTTTGGCCCAGACCCATTGCGGCGCCTATAAGAAGCCCTGATGCTGCAAGGCAACGCACTCGAATAATCCTGAGGAGGCATCCATGACCCCGATGACTGGCAACTCGTTGTTGCTTGCTGCCGCGCTGGCGGTGGCCGCCCTGATCTACCTGATCGCCGTTCAGAAGCTCAACCCCTTCGTCACGCTGATCGTCGTGTCCGTCGTGCTGGCGGCGATCGTCGGCATGCCCATGGGCAACATCATGAAGGCGTTCGAGACGGGGGTGGGCGGCACGCTCGGCCATATCGGCCTGGTCGTGGGCCTGGGCACCATGCTCGGCAAGATGATGGCCGAATCGGGCGGCGCCGAGCGCATCGCCAGAACGCTGATCAATGCCTTCGGCGAGAAGAACGCGCACTGGGCGATGCTGGTCATCGCCTTCATCATCGGCCTGCCGGTGTTCTTCGAAGTGGGCTTCGTGCTGCTGATCCCGATCGCCTTCAACGTGGCCAAGCGCACCAACACGCCGATTCTGATGGTGGGCCTGCCGATGGTGGCCGGCTTGTCGGTGGTGCACGGCCTGATTCCGCCGCACCCGGCCGCGCTGCTGGCGGTGCAGGCCTATCACGCCGACATCGGCAAGACCATCATGTATGCGCTGATCGTCGGCATTCCCACCGCGATCCTGGCCGGCCCGGTGTTCGCCAAGCTGATCTCGCGCGTGGTCGTGGCCGATCCCGACAATCCGCTGGAAAAGGAGTTTGTCGAGAAAGACAGCCACCAGCGCGATCTGCCCGGCTTCGGCGTCACGCTGTTCACCATCCTGCTGCCCGTGGTGCTGATGCTGATCGGCAGCTGGGCCGACCTGTTCACCACGCCGAAGTCACTGGTCAACGACATCCTCAAGTTCATCGGCAACTCGGTAATGGCGCTGCTCATTGCCGCGCTGGTGAGCTTC
>JAFECZ010000663.1 GCA_018241905.1 Pseudomonadota bacterium | reverse complement strand
CTGCCACACGGCGCGCGGCGGCGCGCCCTACGCCGGCGGCCTGGGCATCGGCACGCCGTTCGGCACCATCTATTCGAGCAACCTCACGCCCGATGCGACACACGGCATCGGCAGCTGGAGCGTCGACCACTTCTGGCGCGCCATGCACAACGGCCGCTCGAAGGAAGGGCGCCTGCTCTACCCTGCCTTTCCCTATCCCAGCTTCACCAAGCTGACCCGCGAGGATTCGGATGCGCTCTACGCCTACCTGCGCACGGTGCCGCCCTCCGGCGAGCCGAACATGCGGCATGAGTTGCGCTTTCCGTACAACACGCAACTGGCGCTGGGGGTGTGGCGTGCACTGTCCTTCAAGCCGGGCGAGTTCGAGCAGGAACCCGCCAAGTCCGCCCAGTGGAATCGCGGCGCATACCTGGTGGAAGGCGCCGGACACTGCATCGCCTGCCACGGGCCACGCAACTCGCTGGGCGCCACGCAGGACCAGCTCGGCCTGTCGGGCGGGCTGATCCCTGGCGAGAACTGGTATGCACCCGCACTCAATGCGCCCGACGAAGCGGGTGTCGGCACGTGGACGTCCGAACAGGTCGTGGCGCTGCTCAAGAACGGCACGTCGGCGCGCGGCTCGGTCATGGGGCCCATGGCCGATGTGGTCTGGGGCAGCATCCAGCACCTGAGCGACGAAGACTTGAATGCGATTGCGCTTTACCTGCGCCTGTTGCCGCAGACACCCGTGCCTGCCAAGCCACCCGGACCGCTGGCCCGCGATCCGGCGGTAATGGCACGCGGCAGCGCCATCTACGACCAGCGCTGCGCCTACTGCCACGGCGACCAGGGCGAAGGCGCAACGGGCGCCTATCCGCCGCTGGCCGGCAATCGCGCTGTGAACATGGAGACGCCCGTCAATCTGGTGCAGATCCTGCGCCATGGGGGCTTCCTGCCCACCACGGCGGGCAATCCGCGTCCCTACGGCATGCCGCCCTTCGGCTCGGTTCTGGACGACCAGGAGATTGCCGCGGTGCTCACCTACGTGCGCGGCTCGTGGGGCAACGATGCGCCGCCGGTGAAGATGGCCGACGCGATGCGGCGCTGATCTGCAGCGAGGCGGTGCGGGTCAATAGGCACCGGGCGGCGCCTTGGCGCCAATGCGTCGGTAGCGCGCAGCCGCCAGCCAATGGCCCAGCGGTGCCTTGAGGGAATCCACGGTCGACTGCCCCGGATAGGCCGGCGACATGCCCAGGCGCCGCAAGAACCGGTTGAACTGATGGACTTGCGCAGTTCGCCGCGTGACCGACGTGTAGAAATTGACGCCCAGCGAAATCGAGATGCCGTCGCCCGGCTTGACCCAACTCGTGTCGGTGCGGGTCATGTGCGGCGACGTGGACGGGAAGTACACGCCGTCGCCAGGCACCGTATTGAACTCGCGGCTGCGCGCGCGGAAAGACTCCTGGTAAGGCGTCTGGTCGCCGCCGACAATGAAGTTCTCGACGCTGGCTGCAGGAATGACTTCGCGATCGGTGTTGTCCCACACGTACATGGTCTTGCGCCCGCGCAATTGCAGCCAGAAGTTGTTCTCGCGGTCGATGTGAAATGGCGTGATGGACGGCGGCGCCGAGATGAAGATAAAGCCGGTCACCAGAAAGATGCCTGGCTGCTCCGGCTCGATCACCGGGCGAAGATCATCGACGATGCGAGTCAATGCCGCTTGATAGCGCGGAATTGTGTCCACGTTGTAGAGCGCAAGCCATGAGCCGGGCTCTTCCATCCGCGCAAAGGTCTCGTCCACCGAGAGGCCTTGCGGATGTGTCGGCTGGTGCTGGAAAGCCGAGCCCGGCGTGGCGCCGGGACGCTGGAAACGGCACTGGCCGGTTGGCATCAGTTCGTGGGCCAGGTCCTGTAGCGCCGACAACTGGAACAGCGGGTGTTCGTTGATGTTGTGCCGCAGCGGGCTCATGCGCCGCGTGCTGAAGCTTGCGGGGTCGGCGGGCCATACCCGATAGGGCGAAACACCCTGCTGTTCCGCACTGATGCTCTTCATCGGCAACTCCTCGATGGACCGCCCGCGAGCGCAGGCCAAGCCCGTCCATTTGGAGAACCAACGTATCACATGTGTTGCCAAATGAACATCGCCCAAGCGAGGTATGCGGCCCGGCTGGCGCGCAAACAAAAAAGCCACCCGAAGGTGGCTTTTTCGATTGGGATAACCCAATTACTTGGCGGAGTGGACGGGACTCGAACCCGCGACCCCCGGCGTGACAGGCCGGTATTCTAACCGACTGAACTACCACTCCGCGTCGGTGTGACTTTCGCTCTTGCACCTTGCAGTGCTTGAGCCAAGTGCCACAAAACTTGGCGACCCTACGGGGATTCGAAC
>JAFECZ010000662.1 GCA_018241905.1 Pseudomonadota bacterium | reverse complement strand
GTTCACGCCCGATGCGCACGCCACCTGGCTGCTGGTGCAGCTCGATCCGCGCGACGAAGACATGGCCTACGGCCTGTGCGATCTCGGGATGGGGGCGCCTCGGCTGGATCATGTCCGCTTGTCGGACCTGCAGAGCATCCGCGGCCCGCGCAACTTGCGGGTGCTGCGCGACACGCACTTCGTGCCGCAACGCCCGCTGTCCGAATACGTGCGCCGCGCCGAGGCCGACGGCTCGATCAACGATTAAAGCGCGCACTTCTGCCACGGTAGGGCTGCTGACCCTCGCCGTGCCACCACTGCGTATCATGGAGATGGCGGCGCAAGGGCGGCCGCACGCGGCTTCGCCTGCGGCTACCCTTCAAATACCCACTATCGAGACAAGCACGCTGCCGTATTGATCGACCCTCCTGCGACGCCGACGTGGCGTCGCCGGACCGCTGCCCGTGACGCCCCCTGCAAGAAGGAGGTTTCGTCATGGGCGCACGTGCGAACGATTGGCATCCTGCCGCCGCGTATCTCTACGCCTTGACCCTGGACGGGTCGGCGCTGGCCTGGGAGTACCTGCGGCGCAATCCGCATTACCGGGCCGTCTACGACCGGCATGCACGCGGCAGCGATGACGAAGCTGGCCATGCGGCCCGCTGGGGCCTGCGCATGCTCGAAGACCCTGCGCGCGATGCCCGTCAGGCGCAGCCTGCCTGGCTGCCCGATCCGGACGGCTTGCCGCAACTCCACCCCGACGACCCCGCATCCGATGCGCCGGTCTTCGCGCTGTGGCGCATGCCCGGCCGCAAGCAGCTTGCGCATGACGGCCAGCGCTTGCTGCTGACTGCCTATCGCCCGGAGGGCACGCTGCGCGCGGCGGTCTCGCCTGCGCTGGAGCACGGTATGGCCTACGCCCACGGGCTGGCGGCAGGCGCACGGCTGCGTGAGCGCTGGCGCGCCGCAGCCGCCACGATGGAGCGCTTTGACGGCTACTACGGCCGCGACGCTGAGCTAGCAGGTACCCATGCGCGTGCGCACGGGCGGCCCGACCGCATCGCGCTGTTGCACATGCGCAGCCTGCAGACGGTCGACGGTCTGGACGCCGGCGCCACACAGCGCGAGATCGCCCAGGCGCTGTTCGGCGCGGCCGTGGTGGCCGAGCGGTGGCACGACCTGGGCGAACTGCGCGCCCAGGTGCGCCGGCTCGCGCGGCGCGGCCGCGCTCTCGTGGACGGCGGCTACCGCCGCCTGCTCCAGATCGAAGCCAGCGGGGACGGACGTTCGGGCTGACGCTAGAACGTCCGTCCTCAGGACGCCGGGCTTTTCTGAGACTGCCTCCATCCGGCGGCGCTTGGCCCGTCGGCGATACGCACCGACGGAGGCCCATCCCATGAGACCCGCTTCGCTGCGGCCGCAGGCCGCACCTTCATCGACGCCCCAGCCGGCGTCGCCCAACGCAACCTCCTTGACCGCCTCGGCGCAGCCGCGCTACCTCACCAACGATGAGGCCGCCGCATTGCTGCGGCTGTCGCCACGCACGCTGGAAAAACAGCGCGTCATCGGTGGCGGCCCGCGGTTTCGCAAGTTTGGCCGGCGCGTGATGTACGCGCTGTCCGACCTGGAGGCCTGGGCCGATGCGCGCAGCTTCGAGGCCACTTGCGATCCCGAGTACGCGGAACATCGTGCGGAATCTCGCGCCGCCCGCCACGACGGCGGGCGTTGAGGCCATGGGCACCACCATCCATGGCTCTCGGGCGCGATCCGCAGCGCGAGCAGCTCGAACTGTTCCATGCCACGCCGGGCGAGATGCCTGCGCGCGACGTGCAGGACCTGATGGCCTATCCGTTCTTCTCGCTGGCCAAGAGCCGGCGCACGGTGCCGATCGACTTCAGCGCTGGGCCGGTGACGGTGCGTGTGGAGGGCACGGCCGAGCACGGCATCGCCACGATCTGGGACGCCGACATCCTGATCTGGGCCGCCAGCCAGATCGTCGAAGCCCGCGACGCGGGCCTGCGCAGCTCGCGGCTGATGGCCGCCACGCCCCACGAGATCCTGCGCTTCGTGGGCCGCGGCACGTCGCTGCGCGACTACCAGCGGCTCAAAGCCGCGCTCGACCGCCTGCAGTCCACCAGCGTGGCGACATCGATCCGCCAGGCCAACGCGCGGCGAATGCACCGCTTCTCGTGGATCAACGAGTGGAAGGAGCGCGCGGACGGGCAGGGGCGACCCCTTGGCATCGAACTGGTACTGCCGGACTGGTTCTACGCCGGCGTTCTGGAGGACAGCCTGGTGTTGACCATCGATGCCGGCTACTTCCGCCTCACAGGGGGCATCGAGCGCTGGCTGTATCGCTTGGTGCGAAAGCACGCGGGCTGGCAGCCGGAGG
>JAFECZ010000661.1 GCA_018241905.1 Pseudomonadota bacterium | reverse complement strand
CTTTGCAGGCGGGCTAGAACGCCCCGTCCGACAAACCCCGTCGCGCCAGTTACGAGAATCTCCGACGTCACTGCGTTTCTTTCAGCGGCAACGCGCCAGGCGCGCGTCGGCCAAATGCTTGATACGCGACAGCCACACGCCGGGCCATGGAGCTCGCGCTGAACTCGCTCTCGTAGCGCTCCCTTGACCGCTGCCCCATTGATGTACGTAACTCTGGGCTTTGAATCAGCATTTCCATCGCATCAGCTATGGATACAGCGTCATTTGTCACGAGAAGTCCTTCGTTGCCATCGCTTACCTGAGTCCGAATTCCTGGCAAGTTACTCGCGATAATGGGTAGGCCAGCGCGCATAGCTTCGATGATCGAAATAGGCTGACCCTCATGGTCGGAAATCAACACGAAGACTTGCGTAGCAGAAAGCCGCTCCGGAATATCGCGAAGATCTCCAGGCAATTGCACGGTCGTAGCCTTCGCTTTACGACGAGTCGCGTCGATTTTGTCTAGCAGTGGGCCGCCGCCTGCAAAAATAACCTGCGGTGGAGCGCTCCCGCGCCGACAGAGCTCTTCAATCGCCGCCACAACCAAGTCCTGTCGCTTAGGTGCTTCCATTCGGGCAACCATGATGAACATTGGAGGGTCAATGGCGGGGTCGGCGCGCAAAGGGCTGTCCGCAATTCCGTTGGACACCTGAGACACCTTCGTACGACTGATGAGGAGTGCCTCTGACATCTTCATCTCAAACGACGAGACACAGAGGAGGTGCGAAGTGATAGGCGCCAAGATCTGCTCCGCCAAGTACGCGATCGATCTGCGCATGAAAGGCACTTCCGCTTTGAAGCCGAACCCGTGCACCGTATAGATGGACGGCACACTCCGGGTCCTCGCCGCAAGACGCCCAACTACTGATGCAACCGCACTATGGACATGCACAACATCCGCTTGCCATTTCCCGATGAGACTCCGAATCGCGAATACACCTCGCAGAAGCCTCTGTGGCGAGTAGGAGTTCGACAAGCCCGGAATTCGACTTGACTCAATACCTAGTTCATCAAGTTGCTCTTCTAATGGCGATCGTTCCGAGCCGCCAATGGCGACGTGAAAGATGAACTCGTGGCGCAGCGCGCGACATAACTCGAAGATGTGGGTCTGGGCGCCACCCAGTTCTCCTCTAGTAATGACTATAAGAATTCGTAAAGGCATACGCGTACCTGCGACCTAACTTGCGCAGCACTCGGCCCAAACCGAGTAGTAGTTGTTCCACATGCGCTCCATCGAGAAGTGCTGAGCAATGTGGGCAATCCCTTGGTCACAACGCAAGTTCCATAGATCCCGGCGGCGCGCATGTAAATCCTTGGCCGTGCTGATCGCATCAGCAAGGGCTGTGCTGTCTTGGGCTGGAACCACCCACCCGAATCGATCGACGATCACAGCAGCATCGCCTACGTCGGTTGTCACGCAAGGGGTGCCGCAGGCCATAGCCTCGGCCAACACGTTCGGAAACGCCTCACCTGCGCTAGATAGCACCTTTAGGTCTATCGCATTCATGATGGCCGGCACGTCACTGCGAACACCAAGAAGCCGAACAATATCCAATAACTCCGCTTCGCCCAGCCAATTGATCAAATCAGAGTTGGTAGCGTCCATTCCTGGCCCAACCAGTAAGCACAAGAATGGCGACGATCCGCCTCGCTTGGCAGTGCGCAAGGCTCCAATTAAGTTTCTATGATCCTTGAGCGGATCGAAGCGAGCGACCATGCCGACAACAAAGTGATCGCCGTCGATCCCTAAGCCCGCGCGCGTTCGCTGTCGCAACTCATCGTCCCGGCGAAACAAGTCGGTTCGATAGCCATTCGGTATATCGATGAATTTCTGGGGCGCATATCCATGTCTGATATGCAGCTTGCTCGCGTTGTGCGAGCAACTCACTACTTTGAGCGGAACGACTCTAGAAAGCCATGAGCAGAGTCTCACGACGGCGAGTGTAGAACGGCTGTTTCGACTGGGGTCAAGATTGGAATGGCGAATGCCCCAAATTACACGGCGAATCCCCGCGAGTCGTGCCGCGACCCCGCCGAGCAGATCAGAGTGATACATCCAAGTCTGAACAACATCCGCTTGGCTCGTCTTGAGCACACGGTACAAATGCCACAGACCAAGCGGTGTGACGCGCCCTCGTGACATTCCGAGGACATCAACCTTGATTCCATGCTTCTCTAGAACCTCGGCATGCACTCCACGTGTTGTCAGAGAGACAACACGGTGAACAACAGTGTGCCTGTTGAGGTCGGCGGTTAGCAAACGAACTAGTGCTCCCTCAGCGCCTCCGTTCGACAGTCCGGTAATGACATGAGTAATCCGCAAACGGCGGGGACTT
>JAFECZ010000660.1 GCA_018241905.1 Pseudomonadota bacterium | reverse complement strand
TCCGTACTCGTGTTCTAGTCAGGCACCGTTGCATTCGACCCCCACGCGCGCTGCCTGGCGAGAGCTGCGCTCGAACGCGCGAGTCTTCTCGAGACGTCGCGGAAGTGCGCGCCTGCCTCAGACAACGTGCGGCGCAGTCTAGAAGTGCCTCTTGGGTGTGACCATTCTCAAGACGGTCTAGCCCTTACGGCTTAACTCGCTGCCTTGTGTCTTGTTCGGCTTGTTCGGTTCGTTGGCGGGCAAAGGCCTGTGCCGGGGACGCGCTGTTGTTGTTCTCGCTGCTGATACCGCTTTCCCTATGGCGACCGAAGTGCGGCACGCGGCGAGCGGAGCCGACGTTGCAATAGGAATTTCGCCAGATGTGGCATGCTGCCAGCGGCCGCTATCGGCCCCAACACCGGTCACTCACCGCGCTCCCTTTCAATTCCCCGTCCATGCCAGGACTGCTCGCCAGCCACGCCGAGTTCTTCGCGCTCTCCAAGCAAGAGTTGCATGCCCTTGCGGACCGGCTGCTGCAGCACGAACCAATCGTCATCGACTACTGCATCGAATTCGTGATTGCCGAAACGAAGGGCCACTGGCATGGCCGGGCAAGAGCGATGATGTGTCGCCGCCTGAAGCATTGCGAATTGGGGCGGACCAACCGAACGAAGCTTGTTGATTGCATCCTGCACCGTCTCCGGTCGGGGGATTTCTCTGAGCAGTTCAAAGACCAGCTTCGACTCGCACTCCATTTGGACAACGAGAAAACGATGAGTGCGTGCGAGACTGCAAAGTCCAGTGACCGGCCCCATGTCCGTAGGTACGCCGAATGGGCCCTTGCACTGCATAGTGCTCATTCAGCCTGAACCGTCGGAGGTGAATCTTGAAAAGACCGGTTCAATTCCTGGGCCCCGCGGAAGCTGCCGGCCGGCTTGGTGTCTCTGCCAAGGCGCTGCGCCTGTACGAGGAGCGCGGACTCCTGACCCCGGCGCGCAACCCAGCCGGATGGCGCTCTTACGGGCCCGACCAAATGCGGCGAGGCGGTGACATCGTGGCTCTGCGTGCCCTCGGCCTCAGCCTGGCGCAAATAGCTGGCGTCCTTGAAGGCGGGTCCGAAGGGCTCGCCCCCGCCTTGGCCGCACATCAGGCGTTGCTCGAAGGTCGTGCGCGCCAGTTGGCCGATACCATCGAAAACGTCCGAGGCCTGCGACCCAATCTGGACCGTGGTCAGACACCCACGGTCGAAGAACTGGTGCAGTTGCGCGACCCGGCTGCGGAGCGCCGCGTCGAGTTTGAACTGCCCTGGCCATGGGGCGGCGAACGATTCACATTGCACGGCATTCGGCCGCTGAACTACATCGTCGGCCCTCTAGGCAGCGGCAAGACCCGACTGGCCTCGCGTTTGGCCGAAGTCCTACCCTCGGCAGTGTTCCTGGGTTTGGAGCGCGTAAAGGATGGACGCGCCGCCGCGCAGCTTCAGACGGATTCGGGGCTAAGGTCGCGCGTCCAGCACGCAGCCGACTGGCTTGTGGGAGATGGCGCTACGGTGTCCGAAGCGCTGCTCACCTTGCTGGCCGGCTTGGAAGCCGAAGCGCCGGCCATCCTCATCGTTGATATGGTTGAGCATGGGTTAGATGCTGCGACGCAGCAGGCCCTGGCCGGATACCTGCGCCGCCGCGCATCGGATGACCGCCCACTCTTCTTGCTCACACGTTCCACTGTCATCCTAGACCTGGAATCCATCGGACCAGGCCAATGCGTCATTCTGTGCCCAGCGAATCACAGCCCGCCCACTCGCGTGGCGCCCTATGTGGGTGCTGCAGGCTACGAAGCCGTCGCCACCTGCCTGGCCACCCCCGAGGTGCGAGCCCGAACGGAAGGGGTCATTGCATGGCGCCCGCCGCAACGTGATGAGTTTCCGAGCGCGATGCATCCGTGACGTCTAGAGTCGGCCTGCGAGTTGCCGAACTCATCGCTGAAGCAGAGAGGGACCCTTTCTGGGGTCGATTCGCAGTGGCTCGTCAACGACGGAAGGACGCTGTGGTCGGCAGCCGAAATCAGTGCTGAACGCGTCCTGCGCGACACGAGCGCTGGGCTCTTTCACGTCGCACGCGACGGCGAACACCTGGCTGGCGTGATGAAGTTCGAGTTGGAGGACGCTCATTTCTGGCCCGAGGTCCTGCCTGTGACCTCGGCCTTCGTCCACAAGCTCGCCGTCCGTCGGGCGTGGGCGAAGAAAGGAGTCTCCACGCAGTTGCTGTCATACGCGTGTGCTCGGGCTCGACAGCTCGGCCGTGCGCACCTTCGTCTGGACTGTGTCGCGGACTGCCAAGGACTGCGGAATCTCTACGAAGGCTTCGGCTTCACGCTGCACAGCGTCGTGCAGATAGGGG
>JAFECZ010000065.1 GCA_018241905.1 Pseudomonadota bacterium | reverse complement strand
GCTCGCTCGACGTGCTCATGGCCATCGCCAAGCGGCACGACAAGCCGGTGGACATCCACCTGCACGAGCCCGGCGCCATGGGCGCCTTCTCGCTCGGCCTCATCCTGGACCGTACCGAAGCGCTCGGCATGCAAGGCAAGGTGGTGATCAGCCACGGCTTCTGCCTGGGCGACGTGCCGGCCCCCGAGCGCGACGCGCTGCTGGCTCGCATGGCGCGCCTGGGCGTGGCCCTGGTCACCAGCGCGCCGCCCTCGCGCATCGTGCCCCAGCTCGGCGCCTGCCGCGCGGCCGGCGTGGTGCTGGCCGGCGGCAACGACGGCATTCGCGACACCTGGTCGCCCTACGGCAAGCCCGACATGCTCGAGCGCGCGATGCTCATCGGCATGCGCTACAACCTGCGCCGCGACGACGAGCTGCTGCTGGCGCTGGAGTGCGTCACCGACGCCGGCGCCCGCGCCTGCGGCTTTGCCGACTACGGGCTGGCGCCGGGCGCGCGCGCCGACCTGGTGCTGGTGGATGCGCAGACGGTGGCCGAGGCCGTGGCGCAGCGTCCGGTGCGCCGCCTGGTGGTGTCGGGCGGGCGCGTCGTGGCGCGCGACGGCAGCCTGGTGGCGGAGCTGGTGCCGGCCTGAGTCCGCACCTGAGTCCGCACCTGAGTCCGCACCTGAGTCCGCACCTCGGAGGGCTTGCCCGCGCCCCGCGCGCAAGCCCCTGCTAGTGCAGATGCCGCAGCTTGTCCGGGTTGCGCATCACGAAGATGGCGGCGACCTTGCCGTCCACGATCTCCAGCGCCGTGGTCTGCAGTTCGCCGTCGGCCTCCAGCGTGATGAAGCCGGGCAGGCCGTTGATGAAGGCGGTGCGCACCAAAGTCGAGCCCGCCTTCAGGAACATGCCCGCCAAGTACTCGTGCAGCTTCATGACCTCGTCGAAGCCCAGCACCGGATGGCCCAGCGCCGGGCGCTTGCCGCCGCCGTCGGCATGCAGGCTCACGTCGGCGGCCAGCATGGCGCCAAGCGAGCTCATGTCGCCGGTGCGCGATGCGTCGAAGAAGGCCTGCGCCAGCGCCAGGCCGCGCTCCTTCTCGACCTGGAAGCGGGGGCGCGCGTCGCGCACATGGGTGCGCGCCCGCGCCGCGAGCTGGCGGCATGCGGCCGGCTCGCGCTGGATCGTCCTGGCCACCTCGTCGAATTCCAGCCCGAACACGTCGTGCAGCAGGAAGGCCGCGCGCTCCAGCGGCGAGAGGCGTTCGAGCGCGAGCATCAGCGGCAGGGTGACGTCTTCCTGCGCATCGTCCTCCTCGACGATGGGTTCGGGCAGCCACGGGCCGATGTAGGTCTCGCGCTGGTGCCGGGCGGACTTGATCTGGTCCAGGCACATGCGCATGACCATGCGCCGCAGGAAGGCCTCGGCCATCCGCACTTCGGCGCGGTCGGCGCCCGCCCAGCGGATGTACGCCTCCTGCACGATGTCCTCGGCATCGGCCACGGAGCCGAGCATGCGATAGGCCACGCGCACCAGCGTGCGCCGCAGCGGCTCGAAGCTTGCCGTGGCGTCGGCGAAACTGGCGTCGGTCATCAGGCGGCGGCGGCCTGGACGGCCTTGGCGGCTGCCGGCTCGAACCACAGGCCGAAGCCGACCGCGATGCGGTTCCAGCCGTTGATGACGTTGATCATGAGCGTGAGCTTCACCTGCTCTTCCTTCGAGAAGTAGTCGTTGAGCGCCGAGCGCGCGCGCTCGAGTTCGGCATGGCCATCGCACAGGCGGGTCAGCGCCTCGGTCCAGGCAAGCGCCGCGCGTTCGCGCTCGGTGTAGCACGGCGCCTCGCGCCAGGCCGACAGCAGGTACAGGCGCTGTTCGGTCTCGCCCTTCTGGCGCGCTTGCGTGGTGTGCATGTGGATGCAGTTCGCGCAGGCGTTGATCTGCGAAGCGCGCACTTCCACCAGGGATACGAGGCTGGGTTCAAGGCTGTCCGACACGGCGAGCGAGGTGCCCATCCAGGACTTCATCAGGGCGGGGGCGGCGGCAAAGGGGTCGAGCTTGGCGGTCATGGTCGGATTTCCTTTCGGGTTTGTTCGGGAATACGACCACATGACGAGACAGCCCCTCGATGTGTGACATGGGCGGCGAAATTTTTTCGGGCCGCCCGCTGCCGCCGCTAGTCGCGCGAGATGCGGTAGGGCTCGTCCATGACGACGAACTGCTTTTCCAGCAGCGCGGCATCGACCCAGGCCTTGACGCCCGGCAGCGCCTGCACCCGCCGCATGTAGGCGTGCACGGCTTCGGGCACGGGCAGGGCGTAGCCGACAAAGCGCATCACCACCGGCGCGTAGTAGGCGTCTGCGGCGCTGAAGCGGCCGAACAGCATGCCGTCCGGGTGGCTGCCGGCATTGGCCGCCAGCAGTTCGGTCCACATCTCGACAATGCGTTGCACCTCGGCGCGCACGCCTGCGTTGTCGCGCCAGATGATGGCGCCTTGCACCGACTGGTCGGCCTCGATGTTCATCGTGCAGGCGCTTCGCAGGGACCGGAAGCCCCCATGCATTTCCGCGCAGATGCTGCGCGCGTGCGCGCGCTGCGCCGGGTTCTCGGGCCAGAGCTTCTTGTCGGGGAAGGTCTCGGCCACGTATTCGACGATGGACAGGGTGTCCCACACCTTGATGTCGCCATCCACCAGCAGCGGCACCAGGCCGGTGGGCGAGACGGCCATGGCCTTCTTGAATGCCGAACTTTCGCCGAAGTCCTCGCCAAAGCGCACCATCACTTCCTCGAAAGCGATGCCCGCCTGCTTCATCAGCACCCAGGGCCGCATCGACCACGACGAGTAGTTCTTGTTGGCTATGTAGAGCTTGCGCATTCGTTTCTTCTCCTTTTGTGGTTTTCCAGCTGTGGAACCGAGCATGCTATCGGCGCCCGCCTGCGCCGTTGATGCCGAAGGGCGCGGTGATTGATGCGCACGCCGCACCAACGCCTTGCCCGCGCTTCAGTCGCGCAGCTCGTCCTTGCTGCCGGCGCCGCTCGGCCCTTGCTTTGCGCCGCCCATCATGCCCTGCAGGCCGCGCGAGAAATGCGGCACCAGCGCCAGCACCACCAGCGCCAATACCGTGCTGAAGATGGCCGTGGCCTCGCGGCCCAGCCCGCAGGCCATGCCGATGGCGGCGGTCATCCACATGCCGGCCGCGGTGGTCAGGCCCTTGACGGCGTGCTCGTCGCTGGTCTTGAGGATGGCCCCTGCGCACAGGAAACCGATGCCGGCCACCAGGCCCTGGATCACCCGGCTCATGTCGGCCATCTGCGCGCCGCCCACTTGCGGCGCGAGCACGAACAGCGCCGAGCCCATGGCCACCAGCATGTGGGTGCGCGCGCCCGCGGACTTGCCCTTGGCCTCGCGCTCGAAGCCCAGGGCAAAGCCGAGCGCGCCGGCCAGCAGCAGGCGGATGGTCACGCGCGTGACGTGCTGCACGTCATCCACGTCGCTGAACTCCGCGGCCGCGGCGCTCAGGACCTGGCTCCAGACGCCGCTCATGGCAGGTCTTTGTTGGGTTCCGGAATGCTGTCGTCGCGCGGGCCCACGGTGCCCAGGCGCGCCTTGATCGACTGCGGGCGGCCGCTGATGATGGCCGCGTAGTTGGTGGTGTTGGCCAGCACCTTCTTCACGTAGTCGCGTGTTTCGTTGAAGGGCACGTTCTCGGCCCAGATGGCCGCCTCGATGGTCGGCCCGTTGCGCCAGGCGCGCGGCCGGCCCGGACCAGCGTTGTAGGCCGCGGCCGCCAGCGGCATGGAGCCGCCGAAGTCGTCCAGCGCCAGCTTGAGGTAGTTGGTGCCGATGGTGATGTTGGTCTCGTGGTCGTAGATCTGGTCGGGCGTGAAGCCGCCCAGGCCGATCTTGCGCGCCGTCCAGCGGGCGGTGGCCGGCATCACCTGCATCAGGCCCGAGGCGCCGACGCCCGAACGGGCATCCATGACGAAGCGGCTTTCCTGGCGGATGAGGCCATACACGTACGCAGGCTCGAGGCCGATCTCGTTGCTCTTGCGAATGACCGTGTCGTGGAAGGGCATGGGAAAGCGCTGCTCCACGTCGATCACGCCCTTGGTGCGCTCGCTGGTGTTGATGCAGCGGTCCCACACTTCGCGCTGGCAGGCCAGGTCGGCGGCGGCCAGCAGCTCGCGGTCGCCCATGCCGCCCCTGTCGTGCAGGTTGGTGGCGTAGTTCCATTCGCGCACGCCTTCGGAGCGCAGGCCGATGCCGATGGCCAGCAGCGCCCGCTGCAGCGAGCCGTTGTTGCGCGCGGCGGCCTTTTCCTCGGGCGTGAGCGGGGCGGGGCGGGTGGGCACGCTGGCCTGCTGGCCCAGCTCTTCCAGTGCGAGCAGTTCGTAGAAGCCGCGCGTGCCGGCAATGCTCTCGTACAGCGCGCGGGCTTCGGCACGGCGCTCTTCGCCGCCGCGCTGGGCCAGTGCGCGCGCCTTCCAGTAGACCCAGGTGGGGTCGTCCTGGGTGTCTTCGCTCATGGCGTCGATGGCGGGCGCCACATCCTTCCACTGGCCCATGCGCAGCGCGGCGCGCACCTTCCAGGTCAGCATGTCGTCGCTCAGGTCCTTGACTCGCGAGGCGTTGGCGAAATAGCCGCCGGCCGTGGGCGAGAGCTTGATGGCCGATTGCTTGCCGATCAGGCCCCAGAGCCAGTTGCGCTCTTCCACGCTGAGCATGGGGCCCCACTTGCTGTCGAGCTGCAACGCGGCCGCGTCGGGGTCGGACATGGCCATCTTCACCAGCGCCAGCACCACGATTTCCTTCTTCGGCTTGGCGGCCACCACGACCCGGCCCGTGAGGTACTTGACCGGGCTCGCGTTCATCTGGTCGAACAGCTGGATGTCGTCGGGCGCGACCAGGTTGACCGCGTTGCGCGCGGCGGTGGCGCGGTTGGCCTCCATGGACAGGCGGGCCTTGCGCCAGGCGTCGTTCGGCGACATGAGGTCGGCCGCGATGAGGCGCTCGGCCGCGGCCAGGCAGCCGTCGTCGGCATCGCGCTGGGCCAGCCAGTCGCGGCGCACCTCGCGGGCCTGTTCCTTGGTGATGCCGTTGCGCTGCGCGCCGGCCAGCACCGCGTAGCAGCGCACCTCGCGGTCGTCGCCCATGCGGTAGGACGGGTGCAGGGCGTTGAAGTTGTCCCAGTCGCGCTGCTTGCCCAGCAGCAGCAGCCAGTCGTTGCGCAGCCGGTCTTCCTGGTAGGTGCCGGGGTAGCGGGCGAAGAAGTCCTGCACTTCGAGCGGGCTGGCCTCTTGCAGGCGGGCCTTGAGTTCCCAGTAGGCGGCCCAGGGCTCCAGGGCATGGCCGCGGGCCATGGGCAGCAGGGCCGACAGGCGCGCCTTGTCGCCGCGCTGGAAGGCCTGCTTCATCTGCAGGAGGACGTCGTCGCCGCTGCCTTGGGCCGATGCGGCCTGGCTCACGGCGGCCAGAAGAACGAGGGAAAGAAGGCGGACACGCCGCGGTGCCAAAATGCTGAGCCAACGCATCGGGGGATTATGGACAAGTCACGTGACGCAAAGTCGTCTGAAACGGCAAGTTTTCTCAAGAGCCAGCTGCGCGCGGCGCTGGTGGAGCAGCGCCTGAACATGCCCGACCGGCTCGCGCGCTCCGACCTGTTGCAGCGCGTGATGCGAATCTGGCTGGTGGGCCGGCCCGACACGGTGATCGGCGCGTACTGGCCGATCAAGGGCGAATTCGATCCGTTGCCGGCATTGCACCGCTGGAAGGAAGACGGCGAGCTGCAGGGCGAACCCAAGCGCCGGCAGATCGGCCTTCCGGTGATCAACAAGGTCCACAAGACACTCACCTTCCATGCCTGGTATCCCGGCTGCCCGCTGGAAGAAGACGCCTTTGGCATTCCCAAGCCCAAGGACACCGAGCTGATCGTGCCCACGCTGCTGTTCGTGCCCTGCGTCGGCTACAGCGACGGTGGCTACCGGCTGGGCTATGGCGGCGGCTTCTACGACCGCACCCTGGCGGCGCTGCAGCCCAGGCCGTTTACCGTGGGCCTGGGATTTGCCAACGGCCTGCTGAGCGGCCATGAACCCGAGGCGCACGATGTGCCGCTGGACGCCATCCTGAACGAGGACGGCGTGGTCTGGCCGGTGGGCTGAGCGCTTCGCCTGCCGGCTGCCGCGCTCAGTCCAGATCCTCCAGATCCGGATCCTTGCCTTCGCCAATGGTCTGGCGCGTGATGGCCGCCTGCTCCTGCAGCCAGTCCGAGAAGGCCTGAACCTCCGGGCGCAAGGTGCTGCGCGGTCCGGCGAGCAGCCAGTACGACATGGGTGAGTCCATGCGCTGCTGGGGCAGCACCTCCACCAGGTCGCCGCTGGCCAGGCTGTCCGACACCAGTGAACTGCGCGCCAGCACCACGCCCTGGCCGGTGAGCGCCGCCTGCACCATCTGGTAGGCGTAGTTGAAATAGAGCCAGCGCTTGGGCTGCAGCCGCGCCAGGCGGTGCAGCTCGAACCAGCGGCGCCAGGTAAGCCATTCGAGGTGGGTGCGATGCGCATCGCCCGCCTCGATGAGCGTGAAGTTGGCAATGTCCGCCGGCTTGGTCAACGACGGGTTGCTTTTCAGAAGCCAGGGGCTGGCCACCGGCGTGAGCGTTTCGCCGAACATGCGTATCGCGCCCTGCGGCATGTTGCCCGCGGGGCCGTAGCGCAGGGCCAGGTCGACGTCCGCCACGTCCAGGTCCACCGCCATGTCGCTGGCGTCGATGCGGATGTCGATGTCGGGGTTGTCGCGCTGGAATGCCTCCAGCCGCGGAATGAGCCACATCGACGCGAAGGACGCAAAGGTGGTGACGGCCACGCTCTTGCGGCCCGCGCTCTGGCGGATCTGTCGCACCGCGCCGTCGATGCGCGGCAGCGACTGCTGTACCGCCAGCAGCAGCTGCGAGCCGGCGCTGGTGAGCTCCACCGCCCGGGTGTGCCGCAGGAACAGGGCCACGCCCACTTCTTCTTCCAGCGACTGGATCTGCCGGCTCACCGCCGACTGGGTGAGCGCCATTTCTTCCGACGCGGCGCGAAAGTTCAGGTGCCGCGCCACCGCCTCGAAGGCCCGCAGGTGGCCGGCGGAGATGGGACGCGAACGCAGGTGGGTCTGGGAGTGCTGCACGGCTTGGTGAATTCGGCGGTGATTTTGGATTGATGCGAAAAGCGAATCAGTAGGCTAGCGCGTTTTCATTGGACCGAAAAGCGTCCAGGCGAGATCATTCATTCCCGAAACGCGCCATCTGCCCCTTTTGCAGCAGTGGCGACCAGGAGCCCAACATGACCGCCACTGTCCTTTCGTCGTCGATTCCCAGCCTGCGCCGGCCCGCATCGGTGCCGC
Source organism: Pseudomonadota bacterium (assembly GCA_018241905.1). Lineage (GTDB taxonomy): Bacteria > Pseudomonadota > Gammaproteobacteria > Burkholderiales > Burkholderiaceae_C > Variovorax. Next base: position 9,269 of record JAFECZ010000065.1, on the reverse strand, counting down.
CGGCCGTGCGCCGTGGTGCCTGGCAACTTGCAGCCGGGCAAGCCATGTCGCTGCGCGCCCAATCCGCCAGCGTGCTCAAGGTCCGCCAGGGCCGCGTGTGGGTCACCCGTGATGCCACCGCCAAGTCGGCCAGCGAAGACCTGGTGCTCGGCCCCGGTGAAAGCCTGAGCCTGGCCAAGGGCGAGCGCCTGGTGATGGAGCCGTGGGACGGCTTCGGCGCCACCTACACCTGGGACGCGGCCTGACGGCCCCGGCTCCCCCGCCCGCCAGGTGCAACCCCTGGCGGTGCAAGCACATCTGCGGCGCCCGAGGGCGCCGCTTTTTCTTTGGGTGCGCGCCGGCCCCAACTCTCCAGATATGAATTCCGGCCTCTGCCGTTTGGGGGGTGCTGCCGTGGCCGTGCTTCGCGTATTCTTTTGTTTTAATTTGTGTAATATTCTGCAACGTTGTTTCTGAGCCAGGCCCCGCAGGGGATCCCCCTTCGGCCGGGAGGAAAGTTCTTTCAATGACCAGCGCAGGTGATTCCGGGCCGATGGCCGTGCCGCCCTTGTTGGAGGCGCTGACGCCGTCGTACAACTCGGCGGCCACGCTGCCGGACACCATCACGTCCGCCTGGGAGACCAATCGCATTCCGATGCTGCTCGTGGACGACGGCTCCACCGATGCATCCGCCGACGACGCACAGCGCCGCGAAGGCGTGCGCGTGGTGCGCCAGCGAAATGCCGGCCCGTCCGTTGCGCGCAACCGCGCCATCCTGGAAAGCCAGGCGCGCTTCGTGCTCTTTCTCGACAGCGACGACCTGCTGGATGCCGGCTACCGCGATGCCTTCGAGGCCGCCCTGGCGCAGCACCCCGATGCCGACGTGTTCGTCTGCGGCATGCAGGTCGTGGGCGACGAGGGGCAGCCCATCGCCAGCCACGCGGCGGCAAGCCTGCAGCCCACGCCCTTCCTGAGCTTGCTGGGCGGCGAGGCGGTGCCCACCAACGGCATCATCGTGCGCCGCGAGGTGCTGGCGCGCTGTGGCCTTTTCCGCCCGGGCCTGCACCATGCCGAAGACATCGACCTGTGGCTGCGCCTTGCCGCGGTCACCGACAGGTGGGTCCGCATGGACCATTGCCTGGCCATCTACCGCCTGCGGGGCGGCTCGCTGAGCAAGAACGGCGCGGCCATGTGGCGCGGCATCCGGCAGGTGGTGTCGACTGCGGCACGCATGCCGGTGGGCCCCGCCAGCGCGCGGCGTGCGGCCGCGCATCGGGCGCTGGTCAACGGCGCATCGTATGTGTGGGCGAATGCGCTGTGGCCGGCGCTTCGGGTCAAGGCGCGATCGTCCCTGGGCGATGCGCTGAAAGACGTCGCACGGCTGCCGCTGCGCTTCTGGCCCATGATGTTTCGCGACGGCCTGCAAGGCTTGAGCCGCCGGCGGCAGGGAGCGCACTGATGCCGCAGTTCAGCGTCATCGTTCCCTGCTACAAGCAGGCGCACCTGCTGCCCAAGGCGATCGAGTCGGTGCTGGCGCAGGCCGAGGACGTCGAGCTGGAGCTGATCGTGGTGGACGACGGATCGCCCGACGACGCGTCGGAAGTCGCCGCGCGCTATCCGGGCGTCATCGTCATCCGGCAGGACAACGCGGGACTGTGCGCGGCGCGCAACCGCGGCATCCTGCGCTCCACCGGCCGTTATCTGCTTTTCCTGGATTCCGACGACTACCTGCGCCCCGGCATGCTGGCCGCGGCGGCGCGCGCCTTTGCCGCCGAGCCCGAGGCGGCCGTGGTGCACGGCCTGGCCGAGGTGATCGACGAGAACGACCGGCAGGTGCTGGCCGAGTTCGGCGGCAGCGACCTCAGCGGCGACGCCTTCCACACCCTGCTTCGCAACAACGTCGGCCCGCCCAACACCTTCGTCGTGCGCCGCGACGTGCTGGCCAGGGTGGGACTGTTCGACGTGTCGCTGCGCTCGTGCGAGGACTGGGACATGTGGCTGCGAATTGCCGCCGCCGGCGGAAAGTTCCGCCTGGCCCGCGACATGCGCAGCGTCTACCGCGTCGTGGCCGGCAGCATGAGCAAGAACGTGGAGACCATGTGGCGAAGCGGCAGCGACGTGGTGCGCAAGAACAGCAGGCTGCACCCCGGCTGCAGCACCTGCCGCGACACGCGCAGGGCGTCGCTCGGCGGCTTTGCCCAGGGCATGCGGCCGCTGCTGCGCGACGTGGTGCGCAGCCCCGGCGGCCCCAGGCGTGCGGCGGGCATCCTGCTGCGCAATCCGCGCCTGATGGGCTGGCAGCTGCTCTGGCAGCTGCGGCGAACTTTTCGCCCGAAGCCTTAGACGCCGTCCCTCGGGGGCCTAGCGCTTGCGATAGAAGCGCCCGATGACCGAGGCGAGATGCAGGCTTGCGCGCCGCAGTGCCAGGCGCCATGGCGCATGGGGCCGTATCGGGTGGTTGGCAAAGTCGTAGTAGGCCTTGGTGGCCAGCGTCGGGGGGAAGCCCTTGAGCGCGGATCGAATGTGGTTGCGCGTCCAGGGCTTGGGCCAGCCGATGGCGTGCGACATGTAGTAGCCGCCGGGCAGGAAATCCATGGCGTCCCCGGCGGCCGTGTTGAGCGGCACGTCATAGGCGCACAGCGCGAAGTTGAGTGCGTCCTGGTCGGTCGAGTGGAACAGGTCCGTCGCGTCGCCGGCCTTGATGTGCTTGAGGCCCGCGTTGTACTCGGCCACCAGCTCGCACATCCAGCTCAGGAGCGCCAGGAACTCGGCATGCTCGCGCGGCACCGCGAAGAAGCCGGCGTTGTAGTAGCGGTCGAGCAGGCGGCGCTGCACCACGCCGTGGGGCTCGAACCATTCGCGCCACATCAGCCGCTTGGGGTGGCGCGCCGGGAAGTTCCAGTTGACGTCCTCGACCAGGGCGATGCCGCCTTCGAACCACGGCACCATGTCCTGCCACGCGCTCTTCACGACGATGTCGGGGTCGATGTAGGCCACCACGTCGGCCTGCGGCGCATGCTTGTCCAGCACCTGCCGCATGAAGGCCGCCTTGTAGTAGGTGAAGAAGACCGGCGTTTCCAGCCGAAGGAAGTGAAGGCCGAACTTCTCGCTCAACTTCAGGTGGCCGGTGGCCGCGTCGTACCGGGGGTGGCCGGTGATCCAGCCGGCCAGCTCCCCCCGGTAACCTGCCCAGAGCTCTCCCTCGTAGCCGTTGGCCAGAAGCGAATTCGCCAATGCAGCCACGCCGTAGTGGTAGTGGCCTTCGAACAAGGTGCAGAGGGTTGTCTTCTTCATTCCGGATCGGGCGGCGCAGGGGAGTGGGCGGTGCAGCCCGAGTGTAATCAGAAGGCACTACAAGTAACAACCGGTCACATGGTCGATGTGCCTTTTGGCGGAGCCCATTTTTTCCCGGTTGCCGCCCTATTGCGCCCCGAGCGCCTGCAGGTCGGTCTCGTAGCGGCGCAGCCGGCGCACCGCCTGTTCGCGCTGGGCCGGAGTGGTCATGTTGTGCAGGGTGGCGAAGTTGCGACAGCTTTCCTGCCACAGCGCCTGCTGCTGTTCGCGCCATGGGCCGGGCGGGGGCTCGGCCACGGTGCTGACATAGGCGTGCAGCACCTGCTGCGCCTCGCCGGCCGAGATGGCGTTCTCCGCGCTCAGGGCGCCCAGGGTACGCAGGGTTCGCAGCGCCACGGCCTGGCGGCGCTTGCGTTCGGCGTCGAACAGGACGGGGTTGAAGGCCGAGGCGGCCACCATGGCGCGCAGCGCCTTCTTCTGGCGCTCGTCGAGGCTGCCGTAGAAGTCCTCGCTGCGGTCGAGCCACTGCTCGTAGCGCTTGTCCTGCTGCGCCGCGCGGCTCTTGTCGATCCAGTCGGCGCGGTACTCGTCGTTTTTTTCCGCGTACTTCTTCTGCAGGTGATCCAGTTGCGCACGCGTGAAGGTCAGGGCCAGCACGGCGCCCGCCGGTTCGGCCTGCTCGGCCACCGCCAGCAGCCGCATGCGCATGGCGTCGGCGAGCTCGCAGGCCTGGGCCGGCGTGCTGTCGTGGGGGGCCTGCGCCTGGGCCTTCTGCAGCAGCGCGATCCACTGCGGCAGTTCGCTCTTGCGGTGCCAGGCCAGCAGCCGGTCGAGCTCGCTGCGCACGCGTGGCGTCTGGCTGCTGTCGAAGTCCAGGTAGCCGTCCAGCCACCAGTAGGCCAGCTCGGGAAAGTTGTTGTAGGCCAGCCTCACGGTGCTGCAGCCGGCCAGGCCCAGCGCCAGCAGTGCCATCAGCAGCGCCGCCCGCAGGGGCGCCGCGATAATCCGGCAGGCACATTTCAAACGAACGCGGACTTCAGCAGAAGAGAAAGCAGGCATGGCACAGATTGCGCAACAGGATTTCGGGCCGGTGGATGTCGTCATCATGGCGGCCGGCAAAGGCACCCGCATGAAGAGCAGCCTGCCCAAAGTGTTGCATCGATTGGCGGGGCGTGCCCTGGTCTCCCATGTGGTGGACACGGCGTTGGGCATCCAGGCCCGCAAGGTGGTGGTCGTGACCGGCCACGGCGCCCACGAGGTCGAGACTGCATTGGCCGCCGCATTTGCCGACGCGCCCCTGGAGTTCGCCCGCCAGGTGCCGCAGCTGGGCACGGGCCATGCGGTGCAGCAGGCAGAGGCGCTGCTGGACAACGACGGCACCACGGTCGTGCTGTCGGGCGACGTGCCGCTCATCGGCGCGCAGACGCTGCAGGCCCTGGTGGCGGCCAGCGCGGGCCGGCGGCTGGCGCTGCTGACCATCGACTTCGACGACCCCACCGGCTACGGCCGCATCGTGCGCGACGGCGACGAGGGCGTGCAGGCCATCGTCGAGCACAAGGACGCCACGCCCGAGCAGCGCCAGATCCGCGAGGTGTACAGCGGCGTGATGGCGGTGCCCACGCGCCTGCTCAAGCCCTGGCTGGCGCGGCTGGACAACAAGAATGCGCAAGCCGAGTTCTACCTGACCGACATCGTGCGCATGGCCACCGTGGACGGCGTGGCCGTGGTGGCGCACCGCACCGACGACCCGCTGCAGGTGGCCGGCGTGAACGACCCACTGCAGCTGGCCCAGCTAGAGCGCGCCTACCAGCTGCGCCAGGCGCAGGCCCTGATGGTGCAGGGCGTGCGCATGGCCGACCCGGCGCGCTTCGACCTGCGCGGCACCCTGGCCTGCGAGGCCGACGTGGAAATCGACGTCAACTGCGTCTTCGAAGGCGCGGTGTCGCTGGGCGCGGGCGTGCGCATCGGCGCCAACTGCGTGATCGCCAATGCGCGCATCGAGAACGGCGCGGTGATTCATCCCTTTACGCACATCGACGGCGAGAAGGCCGGCGTGACGGTGGGGCCGGCGGCGCTCATCGGTCCTTTTGCGCGGCTGCGGCCCGGCGCGCGCCTGGGCGCGGAGGTGCACATCGGCAACTTCGTGGAGATCAAGAACAGCACGCTGGCCGCCGGCGCCAAGGCCAACCACCTGGCCTACATCGGCGACGCCTCGGTGGGCGCGCGCGTGAACTACGGCGCGGGCAGCATCACCGCCAACTACGACGGCGCCAACAAGCACCGCACCGTCATCGGCGACGACGTGCACATCGGCAGCAACTGCGTGCTGGTGGCGCCCGTCACCATCGGCGCGGGCGGCACGGTGGGCGGCGGCTCCACGGTGAGCAAGAGCACCGAGCCGGGCGGCCTGACGGTGGCGCGTGCCCGGCAGGTGAGCTACCCCAACTGGCTGCGGCCGGTAAAGAAGAAGGCATGAGCAGCAGCAGCAACACCACACCCCAGCTGAGCGCGCGCGAACTCGAGTTGCTGCGCGAAGCCATCCGCCTGTCGGACGAATCGAAGGCGCGCGGGCGCCACCCCTTTGCGGCGCTGGTGGCCGACGAGCACGGCAATGTCGTCTCGCAGGCCGGCAACAATTCCATGCCGCCCGAGGGCGACCCCACGCAGCATGCCGAGCTGGTGGCCGCCGCGCTGGCAGCGCGCAAGCTCGGCCCCGAGCAGCTGGCGCGCTGCACCCTCTACACCAGTGCCGAGCCCTGCTGCATGTGCGCCGGCGCCGTGTACTGGAGCGGCATCGGCCGCGTGGTCTATGCGCTGTCGGAGCACACGCTGCTGGGCCTGACCGGCGACCACCCCGAGAACCCCACCTTCTCGCTGCCCTGCCGCGAAGTGTTTGCGCGCGGCCAGCGCAAGGTGGAGGTGGTGGGCCCGCTGATCGAGGACGAGGCCGCGCAGCCGCATCGCGGCTTCTGGCAGCGCTAGCCCTGGGGGCGCTGCCACTGCGCCCCTGCCAGCGCGTGCGACAGGTAGTCGATGAAAGCGCGCAGCTTGGGCAGCATGAACCTGCGGCTGGGAAAGACAGCATAGATGCCCAGTTCGATGGACTTGTATTCGGGCATCAGTTCCACCAGGCGGCCGGCATCCAGTTCGGCCGCGACCAGGAACGCCGGTTCGAGCGCGATGCCCGCACCCATGGCCGCCGCGGCCACATTCGTGTTGCCGTTGTTCGTGCGAAGCCGCGGCGAGATCCTGACCGTCACAGGGCCGGAAGGTCCTTCGAACGCCCATTGGTCCCCCATCGAGCCGAGGCTGTAGCCGATCACGTCGTGCTGCGAAAGCTGTGCCGGGTGCTCCGGCACGCCGCGCTCGTGCAGGTACGCCGCAGAGGCGCACAGGACCATTCGCGTGCTGGCCAGCTTGCGCGAGACCAGCGAGGAGTCGGGCAGGCGGGCAATGCGGATGGCGACATCGAAACCCTCGTCGACGAGGTCGACCACGCGGTCGGCCAGGTGCACGTCCAGCGAAACGGCGGGATGGGCCGCCATGAAGCCGGCCCACAGCTGCGCAATGTGCGTGAGCCCGAAGCTCACCGGCACGCTGACCTTGAGCAGGCCGCCTGCGCGTTCCGCGTGGGTGGAGACCTCCGCCTCCGATTCGGCGATGCTGCCGAGGATCTCGCGGCATCGGGTGTTGAAGACCTCGCCTTCCTGGGTGAGGGACAGGCGCCGGGTCGTCCGGTTCATCAGCCGCACGCCCAGGCGCTGCTCCAGGTCGGAAACGTAGCGAGACGCGGCCGTCTTGGAGATGCCCAGCGCGTCCGAGGCTTTGACGAAGCTGCCTGCGTCCACCACCGCAGCAAAGACCCGCATCTCTTCGAATTTGTCCATTGGCCCGATTTTCTGAACAATTTATCCGTCCGAAATGAATTTATCTTCTCAGGTCGGATTAATAAAGTATTCGCATCCCAAGGAGAGCCACAACATGCGAATGCCTGCCCTGTTCATTTCCCACGGCGCACCCACCTTTGCCATCGAGCCGGGGCTGGCCGGCGCCCAGCTCAACGCCCTGGGCCGTGCGCTGGAAAAGCCGCGAGCGGTGGTCATCGTGTCGCCGCACTGGATGACGCGCGGCATTCAGGTGGGGGCGGCGGCCAGGCCGGGAACCATCCATGACTTCGGCGGATTTCCGGCCGCGCTTTATCAGCTGGGCTATCCGGCCCCGGGTGCGCCCGAACTGGCGCAGCGCATCGTCGACCTGTTCGCGCAAGCGCAGGTCGCGGCTTCGCTGAACGAACACCAGGGCCTGGACCACGGCGCGTGGGTTCCGCTGATGCATCTCTATCCCGATGCAGACGTTCCGGTGGTGCAAGTGTCCATGCCGGCCGGCCTCGATCCGATCGGGAGCTTCGAGCTCGGGCGCGTGCTTGCGCCCCTGGCGGACGAAGGCGTGCTGATCGTGGGTTCCGGCAGCCTCACGCACAACCTCTACGAGTTTCGCGGCGGCACGGTGGACGAGGCGCCCTATGCGCGCGAGTTCACCGGCTGGATCCGCGCGGCCGTTCTTGCCGGGGACAGAGAGGCCCTGCTGCATGCCCTGGAGCGCGCGCCCCACGCAAGCCGCGCGCACCCGACGGCCGAGCACTTCCTGCCGCTCCTGGTGGCGCTTGGCGCCGCACCGGACTCCGTGCCGGTCACGGTCCTGGACGGGGGCATCCGGCATGGCGTGCTGGCCATGGAGTCCTACGCCTTCGGTCGCCAGGTCGAGCTCAACACCGCAGAGGTACGCCAATGACCGACCGCTCCGTCGTCGTGGCCCGGCCCGAAAGGCCCGCCCAGCTCGTTCTGCTGTTTCATGGCGTCGGCGCCTCGGCGCAGAACCTTGTGCCGCTGGCGCAATTCATCGCCGATGCATTTCCCGATGCGATGGTGGTCAGCGTCGATGCGCCGCACCCGTCCGGCCTCGGCGCGGGGCGGGAGTGGTTCTCGGTGCTGGGCGTGACCGAGGCCGACCGGCCCGAACGCGTGGCGCAGGCCATGCCGCTTTTCCTGGAGGCCGTCGCGCGCTGGCAGCATGAAGCCGGGCTGGCTGCGGACAAGACGACCCTCATCGGCTTCTCCCAAGGGGCGATCATGTCGCTCGAATCGACACAGGTGGATGCCGCATCGCCGGCATCCCGCATCGTTTCGCTGGCGGGGCGTCTCGCGTCCGCAGCACGCCGGGCGCCGCCCGGCACGCGCTTTCATTTCATCCATGGCAGCGCGGACGGCGTCATTCCGGCCGCCCTGGGCGCCGAAGCTGCGCGCGGCCTTGAACAGTTGGGCGCGAGCGTGACCCTGGATACCGTTGCCGGGTTGGGCCACGGGATCGACGGGCAGGCGGCCAGCCTTCTCTTGCAGCGGCTGCGCGCGCAGTAGTCCGCCTAGCGGCCCGGCAACTGGGCCTTCGTGGCGGGCGGCAGCGCAAGCCGCGGCTGGAACTTGGCGCGCTTGACGCTGAAGAATGCCTTGACGTTGCGCACGTTGGCATCGCCGGTGAACAAGCGCTGCGCAAGTGCCAGGTAGCCGGGCATGTCGCGCACACCCACGATCAGCACGAAGTCGGGGCCGGGCGAGACGCGCCAGCACTGCTGCACCGCCTCGTCCTCGATCACGCGCGCCTCGAATTCATCGAGCGCCTCGGCGCTCTGCCGATCCAGCGACACCTCCACCACCGCTTGCAAGCCGTGCCCGAGCAATGGCGCGAGCTTGTCGAGCGAGAGCAGCGCCACTTCGCGCTCGATCACCCCCGCCTGCCGCAGACGCTGCACCCTGCGCAGGCAGGTGGGCGGTGACACATGGACCAGCGCCGCCAACTGCTGGTTGGTGCGCGAGGCGTCTTCCTGCAAGGCTTGCAGCAGTCGAAGGTCTACAGAATCAATGACCAAAGATTCCATAAACACTACTCTGGTGAAATAAAGGAATACTCATTGGATGTGATGGAAGATTATTCCATCTGGA
>JAFECZ010000659.1 GCA_018241905.1 Pseudomonadota bacterium | reverse complement strand
GCACGAGCAGCTTGCCGCCCGGCTTGAGCACGCGGTTCATCTCCTTGAGCGCCACGTCCTTGTGCGTCATGTTGCGCAGGCCGAAGGCGACGCTCACCACGTCGAAATGGTTGTCGGGAAAGGGCAGCTTCTCGGCATCGCACACCAGGGTGGGCAGCGCCACGCCGGCGTCGAGCAAACGGTCGCGGCCGGTGCGCAGCATGGCCTCGTTGATGTCGGTGTGCACCACCTGCCCCGATGCGCCCACCTTGCGGGCAAAGGCCATGGACAAGTCGCCCGTGCCGCCGGCAATGTCGAGGACGCGCGAGCCTTCGCGCAGGTTGGCGACCATGACGGTGTAGGCCTTCCAGGCGCGGTGCAGGCCGCCGGACATGAGGTCGTTCATCAAGTCGTAGCGCGGGGCCACTGAATCGAAGACGCCGCGCACGCGGCTCGCCTTGTCCTTTTCTTCTACCTGCTCGAAACCGAAATGCGTACTGCTCATGGCACGCATGTTAGGACGGAAGCCCACATTCCAAGCCGACGACCCCGCACCGTCGGCGGGCATTTGTCGTATTTCAGTGCCCGCCGGGCACCGGGCGCCCGCTCGCGGGCAGTTCGATTCAGTGGCTGCCGCAGGCGTGGCCGCCGCCCTTTTCGGGCATGGGCGCATCGCGATCGACACCGGCCGCGGCCAGGCGCGACTCGTACTCGGCCCACAGCGCCTTCTCGTTGGCGCCCAGCTGGTACAGCAGGTCCCACGAGTAGATGCCCGAGTCGTGGCCGTCGCTGAAGGTGGGTTGCACCGCGTAGTTGCCGATGGGCTGCAGGTCGACGACCTGCACCTCGCGCTTGCCGGTCTGCAGCACTTCCTGCCCCGGCCCGTGGCCCTGCACCTCGGCCGAGGGCGAGTAGATGCGCATCAGCTCGAAGGGAATGCGAAACACGGCACCGTCGGAAAAACCAACCTCGAGCACGCGCGACTGGCCGTGCAAGGTGATCGACTCGGGCGTCGGCGCGCCGGACTGCAGACCTGCCATGTTTTACGAACTCCTCAGTCTCTCGATGATGCGCGATTCCAGCGCCGGCAGCTTGGCCGCCACTTCGGCTTCGCGCTGCGGGGCGCGCTCGCGCTGCGCAGCAGCCCAGACGGGGCTGGGGAAATGGCTGTCCCAGTCGAAGCGGGCGATGACGTGCCAGTGCAGGTGCGGCACCACGTTGCCCAGCGTCGCGAGGTTGATCTTGGTGGGCGACAGCAGCTCGCGCATGGCCTGCTCGATGACCGTTGCGGCCTCCATGCACAGGATGCGGTTGTCCTTCGACAGCTCGGAAAACTCGCGCACGTGCTCGCGCCAGATCAGGCGATAGAAAGCCGGAAAGCCCGCCTCCGACGCATGGATCACACGGAACCTGGTGGTTTCGTACACCAGCCTTCCGCCGCTGCCCTCGCACAAGGGACAGCTGACGATGCCGCTTGCTGCCAACGCGCCCATCAATGCCTCCGGTTCGCCAACATCACACCAGCACGCGTTCGATGCCGCCCTGGTTGGCGGCGGCCACGTACTGCTGCATCCATTCCTCGCCCAGGATCTGGCGGGCCATCTCGACCACGATGTAGTCGGCTTCGAGCAGGCCGTTGTTCAGGTCGTTGCCGTAGCGCGAGAGGCCCTGCAGGCAGCTGGGGCAGCTGGTGAGGATCTTCACGTTGTCCTGCTGGCCGACCAGGCCGCCCTGGCGCAGCGCGGCCTCGCCCTTCTTCAGCTCTTCTTCCTTGCGGAAGCGGATCTGGGTGGAGATGTCGGGCCGGCTGACGCCCAGCGTGCCCGATTCGCCGCAGCAGCGGTCGCTCTTGAGCACGTTGTCGCCCACCAGCGCCTTGACCGTCTTCATCGGATCCTGCTGCTTCATGGGGCTGTGGCAGGGGTCGTGGTAGAGGTAGCCGCCGCCGGCCGCATCGCCCAGCGTGATGCCCTTCTCGAGCAGGTATTCGTGGATGTCCACGATGCGGCAGCCCGGGAAGATCTTGTCGAACTGATAGCCCTGCAGCTGCTCGTAGCAGGTGCCGCAGCTCACCACCACGGTCTTGATGTCCAGGTAGTTCAGCGTGTTGGCCACGCGGTGGAACAGCACCCGGTTGTCGGTGATCATCTGCTCGGCCTTGTCGTACTGGCCGCTGCCGCGCTGCGGGTAGCCGCAGCACAGGTAGCCCGGCGGCAGCACCGTCTGCACGCCCGCATGCCAGAGCATGGCCTGCGTGGCCAGGCCCACCTGCGAGAACAGGCGCTCGGAGCCGCAGCCGGGGAAGTAGAACACCGCCTCGGTTTCCGACGTGGTGGCCCGCGGGTCGCGGATGATCGGGACGTAGTGCGCGTCTTCGATGTCCAGCGGCGCGCGCGC
>JAFECZ010000658.1 GCA_018241905.1 Pseudomonadota bacterium | reverse complement strand
CTTGCGGCAGCTGTCTGAGCGGAGTGAACGAAGTGAACGCAGCGAGTTCTGCCGCGGGGCCGGCTTCGCGAGCAGCGCAGGGAAGTCGGCGCTGAAGGCGCCGACCGCCCGAGTGGCGTGCGGGCGCGCGGAGGCACACAGCCCTCTGCCCGTCAACCGCACCAACCGAGCGGCGGGCTGGCTCGCACAGGCACCCAGCCCAATGCCCGCCCAACCCCGCCACACCCACAAGACACAAGAGCAACAGAAGAGGAGCCCCCCATGAGCGGACCCCTGCCACGTCTTGCCCTGGAAACCACCGAGATCGACACCCGCGGCGACCCCACGTGGTATCGCGACGCGGTGATCTACCAGCTCAACGTCAAGGCCTTCTACGACTCCAACGGCGACGGCATCGGCGACTTCAAGGGCGTGACCAGCAAGCTCGACTACGTGAAGGACCTGGGTGTCAACACCATCTGGCTGATGCCCTTCTTTCCCTCGCCGCTGAAGGACGACGGCTACGACATCGCCGCCTACGAAGGCGTCAACCCCCAGTACGGCACGCTCGACGACTTCCGCGAAATGCTGGAAGAGGCCCACCGCCGCGAGCTGCGCGTGATCATCGAGCTGGTCATCAACCACACCTCCGACCAGCACCCCTGGTTCCAGGCCGCGCGCAAGGCGCCTGCCGGCTCGGCCGAGCGCGAGTTCTACGTGTGGAGCGACACCGACGAGCTCTACCAGGGCACCCGCATCATCTTCACCGACACCGAGAAATCCAACTGGAGCTGGGACCCGGTGGCCAAGGCCTACTACTGGCACCGCTTCTTCAGCCACCAGCCCGACCTGAACTTCGACAACCCGGCCGTGCTGGAGGCCGTGTTCAAGGTCATGCGCTTCTGGCTGGACATGGGCGTGGACGGCTTCCGGCTCGACGCCATTCCCTACCTCGTGGAGCGCGACGGCACCAGCAACGAGAACCTGCCCGAGACACACGAAGTCATCAAGAAGCTGCGCGCGGCCATCGACGCCAACTACGAGAACCGCTTCCTGCTGGCCGAGGCCAACATGTGGCCCGAAGACGTGCGCGAGTACTTCGGCGAGGGCGACGAGTGCCACATGGCCTACCACTTCCCCCTCATGCCGCGCATGTACATGGCCATCGCGCAGGAAGACCGCGACCCCATCGTCGAGATCCTGCAGCAGACGCCCGACATTCCCGACGGCTGCCAGTGGGCCATCTTCCTGCGCAACCACGACGAGCTCACGCTGGAGATGGTGACCAACCGCGAGCGCGACTACATGTACACCACCTACGCCGCGGACCAGCAGGCGCGCATCAACCTGGGCATCCGCCGGCGCCTGGCGCCATTGATGGAGAACAACAAGGAGGCCATCCGCCTCATGAACGGCATGCTGCTGTCGATGCCGGGCTCGCCCATCATCTACTACGGCGACGAGCTGGGCATGGGCGACAACGTCTTCGTGGGCGACCGCAACGGCGTGCGCACCCCCATGCAATGGAGCCCCGACCGCAACGCCGGCTTCTCGCGCGCCGATCCGCAGCGGCTGTACCTGCAGCCGATCATGGACCCGATCTACGGCTTCGAGGCGCTCAACGTCGAGGCGCAACTGCGCGACAAGAGCTCGCAGCTGCACTGGACGCGCCGCATGCTGGCCGTGCGCAAGACCAGCCGCGCCTTCGGCCGCGGCCGGCGCACCTTCCTCAAGCCGGGCAACCGCAAGATCCTGGCGTACCTGAGCGAGGACGGCGACGACGTGATCCTGTCGGTGTTCAACCTCTCGCGCGCAGCGCAGCCGGTGGAGCTTCAGCTTTCGGCCTACAAGGGCCGCGTGCCGGTGGAAATGCTGGGCCGCACCTCGTTCCCGCCCATCGGCGAGCTGCCCTACCTGCTGACCTTGCCATCGCACGGCTTCTACTGGTTCCGCCTGGCCGAAGAGGCGCCGGTGCCCACCTGGCACCAGGAAAGCGTGGGCCTGCGCGACCGGCCGGTGCTGGTGCTGTTCGACGGCTGGACCAGCCTGTTCAAGGACAAGGTCATGCCCTGGCGCATCGGCTTTGCCGACCGGCTGCGCCTGCAGTTCGAGCGCGACACGCTGCCGCCGCACATCCAGGTGCAGCGCTGGTACGGCTACAAGAGCGCCACCGTCACCCGCGCCGCGCTGCGCGACCACGCCATCTTCGAGGCGGACGGCAAGCGCTGGATGCTGCCCCTGCTGGACCTGGAGGGCCCGCCCGAGCCCGCCACCTACTTCATGCCGCTGGCCATTGCGTGGGAAGAGAGCGAGGACGAGCGCGTAAAGGGCCTGGAGCGCGCGGCCATCGCCAAGATCCGCCAGCAGGCCAACGTCGGCCTGATGGGCGATGCCTTCTTCGA
>JAFECZ010000657.1 GCA_018241905.1 Pseudomonadota bacterium | reverse complement strand
TGTGGAGCGCCTTGTTCCTCTCGCTCATGTTCCTGCTCAACGCGGTGTCGGTGCGGGGCTTCGGCGAGGCGGAATTCTGGTTCGCGCTGATCAAGGTGGTGGCCGTGGTGGCCTTCATCGCCATCGGCACGTTCATGATCTTCGGCATCATGACGGGCGAGCGCTCGCCCGGCCTGGCGAACTTCACGGTGGGGGATGCACCCTTCGTCGGCGGCCTGCCCGCCATGATCGGCGTGGCGATGATCGCGGGCTTCTCCTTCCAGGGCACCGAGCTGATCGGCGTGGCAGCGGGCGAATCCGCCGATCCGGCCAGGAACATTCCGCGCGCCATGCGCCAGGTGTTCTGGCGCATCCTGCTGTTCTACGTGCTGGCGATCCTGGTCATCGGCGTGCTGATCCCCTACACCGATCCCAACCTGATCAAGACCGACGTGGGCGCGGTCGGCGTGAGCCCGTTCACGCTGGTGTTCAAGCGCGCGGGCATGGCCTTCGCCGCGAGCCTGATGAACGCGGTGATCCTTTCGGCGGTGCTGTCGGCGGGCAACTCGGGCATGTACGCCTCCACGCGGATGCTGTTCAACCTGGCCGCCGAAGGCCGTGCGCCCGCCTGCTTCGCCCAGCTGACGCGCAGCGGGGTGCCGCTCAATGCGCTGCTGGCGACCACGGCGGTGGCCGCGCTGTGCTTCCTGACCTCGCTGTCCGAAAGCCAGAGCGTCTACCTCTGGCTGCTCAATCTGTCGGGCATGACCGGCTTCATCGCGTGGCTGGGCATTGCCGTCAGCCACTACCGCTTCCGCAAGGGCTTCATGGCGCAGGGGCTGGATCCGGCCAGGCTGCCCTACCGCTCGCCGTGGTTTCCCTACGGGCCCTTGTTCGCCTTCGGCCTGTGCGTGGTCGTGACACTGGGCCAGAACTACGCCGCCTTCATGAGCGAGCGCATCGACTGGATCGGCGTGCTTGCCACCTACATCGGCATCCCCATGTTCCTTGCCACCTGGCTCGGCTACCGCATGGTCCGCAAGACGCGCATCGTCGCCTATGCGGACATGTCCTTCCCGAGGCTGGGTTCGCAGGCAGCGCCAATGCCGCCGGCATCGAGCCGGGCACAACGACAACCACAACCACAACCACAAGCGACCCAAAGGACCATCTCGTGAGAGGAAATTTCTTCAAACCCCTGGCAACGCTGGCTGCGGCCGCAGCCCTTGCAGCCGGCACCGCGCACGCGGCGCCCACGCTCGTGGAGCATGTGCAGGGCCACACCTTCAGCCAGGACAAGCTCATCGGCTTCACCGGCCTTGTCTACGATCAGGGCAAGGTCCTGGCCGTGGGCGACGCGGCCAAGCTGGCCAAGCAGTATCCCGACGCCACCCGCATCGACGGCCAGGGCAAGGCCCTGCTGCCGGGCCTGATCGACGCTCACGGCCATGTGTTCCGCATCGGCTTCCGCCGCGGCGAGGTGGTGGTCAACGACACCGCGACGCTGCAGGAGGCGCAAGCGAAGATCAAGGCCTACGCCGCGGCCAACCCCGTGCGCCAGTGGATCATGGGCTCCGGCTGGAACCAGGTCGTCTGGAAGCTCGGGCGCTTCCCGACGGCTGCGGACCTGGACGTCGCCATTTCGGACCGCCCTGCAACGCTGCGTCGCGTGGATGGCCACGCGACCTGGGCCAACAGCAAGGCGCTGCAGCTGGCGGGCATCACCCGCGACACGCCCGATCCGGCGGGCGGGCGCATCGAGCGTGATGCCAACGGCAACCCCAGCGGCGTGCTGGTCGACAAGGCGCAGGCCCTCATGGCCAAGGTGATGCCGCCCTACACCGACGAAGAGCGGCGCCTGGCCCTGGACTCGGCCCTGAAGCATTTCGGCTCGCTGGGCCTGACGGCGGTCGGTGATGCGGGTGCGGGCGTGAACGAAGTGCGCATCTACCGCGAGTTCGCCGACCAGAAGAAGCTCACCACCCGCGTCTACGCCATGATCGGCGACGTGGCGGACGACTACAAGGCGCTGTCCGCGAGCGGCCCGCTCAAGGGCTATGCCGACGACCGCTTCAACCTGCGCGCGGTCAAGCTCTATGCCGACGGCGCGCTGGGCAGCCGCGGCGCGGCACTGCTCGAGGACTACTCGGACGACCACGGCAACAAGGGCCTGCTGTTCATGGACGATGCCACCGTGCAGGCCAAGATGAAGACCGCGCTGCAGGCCGGCTACCAGGTCAACGTGCACGCCATCGGCGACGCGGCCAACCGCCAGATCCTGAATGCCTACGAGGCCACCTACAAGGAAGTCGGCGGCATGGAGCAGCGCAACCGCATCGAGCATGCCCAGGTGGTGTCGCTGCAGGACATTCCGCGCTTCAAGACGCTGGGTCTGGTGGCTTCGATGCAGCCCA
>JAFECZ010000656.1 GCA_018241905.1 Pseudomonadota bacterium | reverse complement strand
CGCGTCGAAGGTCTTCTGCTGCTCGGGCTTGAGCGCGGCATAGAAGCTGCGGGTGGCATCGGCGCGCTTGGCGAAGGCGGCGCTGCGCTCGGCCTGGTGCTTTTGCATCATGTCCAGGCGCTCGGGCGTGGTCATCTTGGCGATGTCCTCGCGGCTGGGGCGCTGGGCGGGCGGCGCCGGCGGTTGCTGGGCGGCCGCAAAGGTGCTCCAGGCCGATTCCTGCGAGGCGTCGAGCTTGAGCTTGTCCTTCAGCTCTGCCAGGCGCTTGGTCCGGCGCTGCTGCATCTGCTCGAAGCGCTTGGCAGGGTCGCCGCGTTCCATGCGGGAGGCGCCGGGCGCGGCTGCCGCTGCGGTTGCGGCCGGTGCCGCGGGGGCGGGCGGCGGCGTTTGTGCCGAGGCTGCGAAGGCCACGCTGGCCAGCAGGCCGGTCCACAGGATTTGACGAGTCTTGTTGGCGATCATGAACAGGATTCCTTCCTTCAAAAACCGCTGCCAACGAGCAGCAGGTGAAGCGAAGTTTGAGCCGCTCAGGTATACGGACTGTGAGCGGCCGATGAGCCTGCGTAAAGATGCGTGAAGGCGCGGCTATTTTGGGCGGGGGTTGTCCAGCCCCGCGGCCGGCTGGGGCAGGTGCTCTTCGCGCAGCAGCTTCACGGCCTGCGCCACGGCGCGCGCGACGTTTCGCACCTCTTCCTGCACGTCCAGGTCGCGGTCGAGTGCCTCGTGGCTGCTGGCGTAGGGCTCGTAGTAGCCGATGTAGCGGTCCAGCCGGGCCGGGCTGCCCGCATCGACCAGGCCCATCCAGTCCAGCCAGTCGCACAGGTTGCGCCGCAGGCTTTCCACACCGGCCACATCGCCGTGGACCACCACGCCGTAGACACGCCCGGCCAGGTGCTTGGGGTAGTCCCAGCCCTTGTCTTCCAGCGCCTTGGCTTGCGCAGGATTCTTGCCGTGGGTGGTGGTGGGGTCGGGGTTGCCGCCGTCCGCGCACACCAGCCGGTCGATCATGAGCTTGAGGGCGCTGCTGGCCTGGTACCAGTGCGTGGGCGTGAAGACGATCACGCCGTGGGCGGCCACCCAGCGCTCGTAGATCTCGGCCATCCAGTCGCCGGTCTGCCCCAGGGCGTGGTTGGGGTAGCAGCTGCACGGCCAGTGGCACAGCGGCATGGCGGTGGAGACACAGCCCTTGCACGGGTGAATGCGCAGTTCGTAGCTGGAGCTCAGCAGGCTCAGGTCCAGCACGTCGGTGCGCAGGCCGGCGGCCTCGACCTGCTCGCGCGCGAGTTGCAGCAGCCGGTGGGTCTTGGAGATTTCGCCGGGGCAGGTGCCGTCGTTGCGGGGCGAGCCGTTGATCAGCAGCACGCGCGATGGCGTGGCCGGATCGCTCCATGCGGCCTGGGCCTGCAGCAGCCGTTGGCGGGTCTCCATCCATTCGACCGACAGCTCGTAGGCCGGATCGGCAAACCCGGCGCCGGCAGGCCGGGTTCGCGGCGCCTTGCGGCCCTCGTCATAGGCCTCCCAGGCGATCACCTCGATGCGCGACAGGGCATCGGCCTCCTTGCGGAAGGCCGGATCCTCAAACGCCATCTGGAAGCGGGTGTGGAATTCGGCGCGCGAAAGCGGGGCCGGCGCCTGGCCCTTGCGAACGGATGCCATGTGCCATCTTTGCGCGGTACGGCAACGGCGTGCGATGGGCCGGCCGGCCGATCCGCCGTAGGTCGGCGCCGCGAATGCCCGGGATTTCGACTCAGCGCAGCTTGCCGTTCTGGAAGTCGTGCACCGCCTGCACCACCTGTTCGCGCGTGTTCATCACGAAGGGGCCGTACTGCGCGATGGGCTCGTGCAGCGGCTTGCCCGCAATCAGCAGCACCCGCGCCGGGCTGTGGTTGGTGCGCGGCGCGCGCAGCTGCACGCCGTCGCTATCCGGCGTGTTGGCCAGGATGGCCATGCGCTTGGTGGGCACTTCGCTGCTGCCGATGAATACCGATTCGCGAAACACGTAGATCAGCGCGTTGTGGTCCGGCGGCAGGGCCTGCGAGAACGCGGTGCCGGGCGGCAGGGTGATGTCCAGGTAAAGCGGCTGCGTGTGCTCGCGCTGCATGGCCCCTTCGACGCCGTTGCTGACGCCGGCGATCACGCGAACCTGCATGCCGCCCTGGGCGCCGTACTCGGGAATCTCCGCGCTCTGGATGTCGCGATACCAGGGCTCGCGCATCTTGTCCCTGGCCGGCAGGTTGAGCCAGAGCTGGAAGCCCTCCATGCGGCCTTCCTCCTGCTCGGGCAGTTCGCTGTGCACCAGTCCCCGGCCGGCGGTCATCCACTGCACGCCGCCGTTTTGCAGCAGGCCTTCGTGGCCGGCGCTGTCGCGGTGGCGCATGCGCCCGGCGATCATGTAGGTCA
>JAFECZ010000655.1 GCA_018241905.1 Pseudomonadota bacterium | reverse complement strand
TCAGCGCAAGCAGGCGCAGGCCCTGGGCTCGACGCCGGCCGCGCTGATTGCCTCGGCCTCCGACCTGCGCGCGCTGCAGGCCGACTTCCAGCTCGAGGCTGCGCCCGACAAGGACGGCCTCCAATGGGTCAAGGCCAGCCCCAAGGCCAAGGACGGCCAACTGCAATTCGTGCTGGTGGGCTTTGCCGGCGAATCGCTCGCGGCGCTGGAGATCCTCGACAGCTTCGGCCAACGCTCGGTGCTCAAGTTCGACAAGGTCGAGGTCAACCCCGCATTGCCCGCCGGCACATTTGCCTTCAAGGCGCCGGCCGGCGCCGACCTGATCCGGCAGTAGGCGGTCCGCTTGGCTTCATCTGTTCCCAGCGGCGCCCACCAGCCGCTTGCCGAACGCTTGCGTCCTCGCAAGCTGGACGAGGTGATCGGGCAGCAGCACCTGCTCGGGCCGGGCATGCCCTTGCGCATCGCCTTTGAATCCGGGCAGCCCCATTCCTTCATCCTGTGGGGGCCGCCGGGCACGGGCAAGACCACCATTGCACGCCTGATGGCGGATGCCTTCGATGCGCAGTTCATCGCCATCAGCGCGGTGCTGGGCGGCGTGAAGGACATCCGCGACGCCGTGGAGCGCGCGCAACTGGCGCGCGATGGCCTCACGCAGCAGCGCACCATCGTCTTCGTGGATGAGGTGCACCGGTTCAACAAGAGCCAGCAGGATGCTTTCCTGCCGCACGTCGAAAGCGGCCTGTTCACCTTCATCGGTGCGACCACCGATATAAGGGGCTAATTTTCTGCATAGTTGGCCTGAGAGCGTCCTCCGAAGCCATCGATGACCCTTTAGGACCTCACTCGGCGGCGATACTTCTCGTTGAAATTTGGGTCACCCGTAGACATAGGTCACCCCTAAACTTGCACATTATGGTGAGTAAGTTGCCAACGGGTGCGTCGAACGGGAGGCTGCCTGCGAGTAGCCTCCTCGGCGTGCAAGAATGAAGAGGGCCTAGGACCATGCCCATGGCCGTTTCCACGGTGAGAGCGACAGTTTTCACTGGTCTGGAAACCCGCCAAGTCCTCGCAGTGTTGACGCCATACGGACCATCGATGCCGCTCGTCGACTATTTCGTCGAAAAGAAGGGGCGCTTCAAATGGATGACCGAAGTTGCATGGTCATACCGCATCTTCGTCGAATTTATCACTTCATACGAACTCCAAAGCCCCCACTACGAGTTGTTCTCAAAGTTTGCTCGTTTATTGGCGGTGGGGAGCATTGACAGGCTCACCGGAATTGACGAGCTTGGCCTCGGCTGGAGGGCTTTGAGCCCCAAGCGACAGCAAACCGTCATTGTGGCCTTGACGAAGTATTTTGATTGGTTGCACGAAAAAAATCCAAACATAGAACACTTTAATCCACACGTGGAGGCCGACGCCCTCAGCCGCCGACTGAATGTCATCAATGCAACCCATCGCCGCAACAAGGCGTTCCTCGGTAATACATGGCTTCCAGGGGAGAGGGAATTAAATTTTGTCCGCCATACAAAGTTGTACTCTGGAGTTGCAACAGAGGAAGGGGAGCAACCGACATTTCCCGAAGAATTCTTCGAAAGTTTACTGTATGACGGATTCAAGGTAGGAAGACGCTGGGACTTGCGGGGAATTCTGATAACAATCCTCCTCCATTGTGCTGGCTTCCGCGAGTCAGAGCCGTTTCACCTGTTTGTTGGCGATGTCTTCCCCGACCCGCAAAATCACAGGACCTCGTCGGTACTTATTCATCACCCAGAGCATGGAGCAGCTCCATCCGATTGGGAAGATGAGCGTGGTAACCCTGTCAAGGGAAATAGGGCGGAATATCTTCAGGCGCGCTGGGGCTTATTGCCCAGGCATACGCGGACGGACTCTGCTTTTGCGGGCTGGAAATGCAAAATCCACGAAAAAGATTACGGAAGCGTTTTTCTTCGTGCCTATTGGTTTGAGCCGTGGTGGGGAGAATTCTTTCTGGCTCTCTGGTATCGCTACCTGGCACAAATTCTGACTCTTCCCCGTTCGCATCCTTTTGCGTTTGTCAATACGGGGCGGCATCCGCTCGGGGCATTGTACAAGATTAACCAGTTCGAGGAAGCGCACTCAAATGCTGTCCGGCGAATCGGACTGCCCGTGTCCAAAGACGCGGGAACCACGACTCACGGTCATCGGCATGCCTATGGGCGGCGTTTGGAGGACGCTGGCCTCTCGGAACAGATGATTCGCCGGGCAATGCATCACAGTTCCATCATTAGCCAAGAAGTCTATACCGCGCCTTCGCTCAAGAAGGTTCAACGGGCGCTGACCGAAGCCGCCTTGAAACTCAATGAATCTCTTCCCTCCTCTTCAACACGACTTAGGGAGTTAATCCAATAGTCGTGTTGAAAGGTTGA
>JAFECZ010000654.1 GCA_018241905.1 Pseudomonadota bacterium | reverse complement strand
GGCGGACCGGCAGGCGGGGCTGCTGTTCGGGCCGCACAGGGTCGAAACCTGATCGACACGGGCCGGCGCCTCAGGCCGCATCGCCGGGATGCACGAACAACAGCGCCGGGGTTTCGATCATCGTGCGCATTGCCTGGATGAACTGCGCCGCGTCCATGCCGTCCACCACCCGGTGATCGAAGGAGGAAGACAGGTTCATCATCTGGCGCGCCACGACGGCGCCGCCTCGCAGCACCGGGCGCTCCACGATCCGGTTGACCGCGATGATGGCCACCTCGGGCCGGTTGATCACGGGCGTCGACACAATGCCGCCCAGCGCGCCGAGGCTGCTGATGGTGATCGTCGAGCCGCTGAGCTCCGCACGCGTCGCCCGCCCCGCCCTCGCGGCGTCGGCCAGGCGCGCCATCTCGGCCGCCGCGGCCCACAGGTCCTGCGCCTGGGCGTGCCGCACCACCGGCACGACCAGGCCATGCGGGGTCTGCGTTGCGATGCCGATGTGTACCGCGCCGTGGCGAGTGACGACGCCTGCTTCGTCGTCGAAGCGGGCGTTGACCTGGGGAAACTCGCGCACCGCCAACACAGTCGCCCGCATCAGCAGCGGCAGCAAGGTCAGGCGTCCCCGCGTGGCAGCCCATTTCGCGTTGAGCGCCGAACGCAGGGCCTCGAGCTCGGTGACATCGACCTCTTCCACGTAGCTGAAATGCGGGATGCGCCGCTTCGATTCCTGCATCTGCAACGCAATGCGCCGGCGCAGGCCGATGACGGGAATCGCCTGCTGCTCGTCGTGTTCGGCATTCGCCGCGGCGAGCGCGGCGGGCGCACCGGCCGCCTGGCGCGTACCGCGCGCGGCGACATGCGCATCCAGGTCGGCCTGCACGATGCGGCCGGCGATTCCGCTGGGCGCAACGTCCTTCAGATCGACCCCGAGTTCCCAGGCACGCCGGCGCACTGCCGGCGAGGCGATCGGGCGATCCTCTGCGGCATGGGCCGGCACCGGCGCCATCTCCACCGCTTTCGGCGCTGCAGCAGGCTCCATCACGGGCGAAGGTGGCAGGGCTTCGCGCACAGCCTCGGCCTCTGGTACATCGTCGCCCGAACGCTCGATGCGGATCAGTTCGGAGCCCACCGCCAGGACCTGCCCCACTTCCGCGCCGAGCGCCATCACGCGGCCGGCGACCGGCGACGGGATCTCCACATTGGCCTTGTCGGTCATCACGTCGACCAGGCCCTGATCCTCGACGACCGCGTCGCCGGGCTTGACGTGCCAGGCCACGAGTTCGACCTCTGCAATGCCTTCGCCCACATCGGGCACCTTGATCACATGGATGCGGCCGGCCATGTCACGCCTCCATCGCTCGCCGGAACGCCGCGGCCACGCGCGCCGGCCCCGGAAAGTAGGCCCATTCCAGTGCATGCGGATACGGCGTGTCCCAGCCGGTCACGCGTTCGATGGGCGCCTCCAGGTGATAGAAGCAATGCTCCTGCACCAGCGCCACCAGCTCAGCACCGAAGCCGCTGGTGCGGGTGGCTTCATGGACGACGACGCAACGGCGCGTCTTCTTGACTGAAGCGACGATGGCCGGAAGGTCGAGCGGCCAGAGGCTGCGCAGGTCGATGATCTCGGCCTGGACGCCGCTCTCGGCCACTGCAGCCTCGCAGACGAACACCATCGTCCCGTAGGCCAGCACCGTCAGATCGGTGCCGGCGCGAAACACCTTGGCCGATTCGAGCGGCACCGTGTAGTGTCCTTCGGGCACCTCGCCCGACGGGTGCTGCGACCAAGGCACCAGCGGCCGGTCGTGGTGGCCGTCGAACGGGCCGTTGTACAGCCGCTTGGGTTCGAGAAAGATCACCGGGTCGTCGTTCTCTATCGACGCGATCAGCAGGCCCTTGGCGTCGTACGGATTGCTCGGCATCACCGTGCGCAGGCCGCAGACATGGGTGAACAACGCCTCCGGACTCTGGCTATGCGTCTGGCCGCCGTAGATGCCGCCGCCGCAGGGCATGCGGATGGTGATCGGCGCGGTGAAATCGCCGGCCGAGCGATAGCGCAGCCGCGCCGCCTCCGAGACGATCTGGTCCGAGGCCGGGTAGAAGTAGTCGGCGAATTGAACCTCGACCACCGGACGCAGGCCATGGGCGGCCATGCCGATGGCCGAGCCGACGATGCCGCCTTCGGAGATGGGCGCATCGAAGACGCGCGAGCTTCCGTACTTCGCCTGCAGCCCTTCGGTACAGCGGAACACACCGCCGAAGTAGCCGACGTCCTGCCCGTAGATCACGACGTTCGGATCGCGCTCGAGCATCACGTCCATCGCCGAGCGCAGGGCCTGGACCATGGTCATGCGGGCCATGTCAGTGCCCGCCCGGCCGCCCGTAGGGCACTGAGCACCCCCTCGGGGGGCAGCAA
>JAFECZ010000653.1 GCA_018241905.1 Pseudomonadota bacterium | reverse complement strand
GAAGTGGTGCAGTGGCTGCGCGAGTGGGTCGAGCAGCACTACCAGGCCGAGCCCAAGCGCCGCAAGCGCCCGGAAAGTTTCAAGCCGCTGGTGGACCGCTTCGGCAATGCGGCCAGCGTCACCACCGAGAAGAAGCGCGGATCGGGAGCGGGCGATGTCTGACGAAGGCTTTCTGCACCGCTGGTCGCGCCGCAAGATGCAGGGCGATGCGGCGCCGCCCGAGGAACTGCCGCCTGTTGCGGCCGAGCAGCAGCCGGCGGCCGCAACCGCAGCGCCGGTCCAGTCCGCGGCGAGCCTTCCGGCGGCGCAGGCGGAAGAAGGCGCGGCGCAGTCCGTGCATGAAGAACAAGCGCCGCCGCCAACGCTGGAAGACGCGCAGGCCCTCACGCCCGAATCCGACTTCAAGCCCTTCATGGCGCGCAACGTGGCGCCCGAGGTGCGCAACGCGGCCATGAAGAAGCTCTTTGCCGATCCGCATTTCAATGTCATGGACCGGATGGACGTCTACATCGACGACTACTCCAACCCGGCGCCCCTGTTGCCCGCCCAGCTGCGCAAAATGGCCAGCGCGGCCTTTCTCAAGCTGGTGGACGACGACGAAGAAGAAAAGGCCAAGGCACGGTTAGAAGAAACCCCTGCCATGACACAAGCACCGGACGTGGCACAGTCGGAGCATTCCGCGATTGATCCCAGCCCGCCAGCCGCGACGCCCGACCAGGGGTCGCAGCCGGCCAGCCAAGTGACCGATGACGACCACGCTGATCTGCGACTGCAACAAGACCATGCCGCTGGAGCCGAAGACCCTCGGCGCGGCACTTCTTCCTGATAGCGGGAAAGAGCTTCCCCTTCACACCACGCTGTGCCGGCGCGAGGCGGCGGCCTTCCAGCGCGCCATCACCGGCAGCGGCGGCGACGACGTGGTGGTGGCGTGCACGCAGGAGCAGCGCCTGTTCACCGAGCTGGCCGAGCAGACGCCTGGGGTCACCTCTCCCATCCGCTTCGTCAACATCCGCGAGACCGGCGGCTGGAGCCGCGACGCGCGCGCCGCCATGCCGAAGATCGCCGCGCTGCTGGCCGCGGCCAGCCTGCCCGATCCGGAGCCGGTGCCTACCGTGTCCTACAAGAGCCAGGGCCGGCTGCTGGTCATTGGCCCGCTCGACCAGGCCGAACATGCCGCCGCGCTGCTGGCCGATTCGCTGGACGTGAGCATCTTCTCCACTGGCCCCGGCGAACGGGGCGGGGCGCAGGAGCGGCGCTTTCCGGTGACGGCCGGCCGCATCGAATCGCTGGCCGGCTGGCTCGGCGCCTTCAAGCTCGGCTGGGCGCAGGGCAACCCCATCGACCTGGACCTGTGCACCCGCTGCAATGCCTGCATTGCCGTTTGCCCCGAACAGGCCATCGGCTTCGACTACCAGATCGACGCGGCCCGCTGCACATCGCATGGCGACTGCGTGAAAGCCTGCGGCATGGCCGGCGCCATCGACCTGCAGCGTGAGCCGCAGGTGCACAGCGCCGAGTTCGACCTGGTGCTGGACCTGGGCAGCGCGCCGCTGATCGACTGGCATGCGCCGCCGCAAGGCTACTTCCATGTCGCGGGCGGCCTGGCCGCGCGCGCCGAAGAAGGGCTGCAGACCGTGCTGCGCCTGCGCGAGATGGTGGGCGAGTTCGAGAAGCCCAAGTTCTTCGACTACAAGCAGAAGCTCTGCGCCCACAGCCGCAACGAGCAGGTGGGCTGCAATGCCTGCGTGGAGGTGTGCTCGGCGCACGCCATCCGCAGCGACAAGGAGCACCAGCGCATCGTGGTCAACCCCAGCCTGTGCGTGGGCTGCGGCGCCTGCACCACCGTGTGCCCGACGGGGGCGCTGGCCTACAGCTATCCGCGTGCACCGGAGCAAGGTCGCAAGCTGCGCACACTGCTCACGACCTTTGCGCAGGCTGGCGGGCGCGAACCCGTCCTGCTGCTGCATGGCCAGGAGGGCGGCCGCGCGCTCATCGAAAAGCTGGGGCGCCAGGCGCAGCTGGGCAAGGCCCAGGGCGTGCCGGCCCATGTGATTCCAGTGGGCCTGTTCCACAGCGCCAGCACCGGCATCGACCTGTGGCTGTCCGCCGTGGCCTATGGCGCCATTCAGGTGGCCGTGCTCTTCACCGGCGAGGAGGCGCCGCAGTACCGCGCAGCCATCGGCCAGCAGATGGCGATCGCGCAGGCTTTGCTGCGAGGGCTGGGCTACGCGGGCACGCATTTCGTCGCCATCGATGCCGATACGCCGGCTGCGCTGGATGCGGCGCTCGCCGCCTTGCGAGGCACGCGCCAGCAGTTGCCCGCCAGCGTGGCGCGTCACGCGGTTGCGGCCGAAAAGCGCAGCACGCTGGAGATGGCGCTGGACCACCTGGTGGAATTCGCCCCCGCGCTCAAGGAC
>JAFECZ010000652.1 GCA_018241905.1 Pseudomonadota bacterium | reverse complement strand
CGCATCCACGCCGAGCGCGGCCGGCGCGGCGTCGGGGCCCAGCCGGTAGCCGTCCCAGATCTCCCGCTCCAGATCCTTGGGGGCGCAAAACAGGGTGCTGCGGCCGTTGCCTTCCAGGACCAGCCAGGCATTCGGCTCCGTGAAGCCGGTCAGGTAATAGAAGTAGCTGTCGTGACGGTACGGGAAGTCGCTGTCCCGGTTGCGCTGACGTTCGGGGGCGGTAGGAATGATGGCGATCCCATCGCTTCCCAGGAGAGAGGAAAGATGTCGCCGGCGGGCGGCGTAGGGCGTTGCGCTCATCGTTATCACCATTCGATACGTTTGTAGACTGACATTAACAGCAGTTGGGGGGAGAAGGAAACAGTTGCAAGATCAATTGCTTGACTAGTCGGCTTCCGCGTAAAAACGCCGATCTATTTTGGAGTCATTCTTTGGTCAATATTGCACATAAGAGCGTCATTGTGGTCGCGATGGGTTTGTTCATGCTTACCGCCTGTGGAGGGGGCGGTGGCGGCGGCGGCAGTGGCGGCGGCAGCGGCAGTGCTGCTGCGGCAGGAAGCGGCAACAGCAGTTCGGCCCCCGAACCGAACATTACCGACAGTTCCGGCAACGTGTCTGCAAGCTCCTATCGCGCCATGGCGCAGGCCATCGCGAAGGACAGGGGCATCGCCTACCGTTACGGTACGCCGTCGACGGCCAGCGGAATGCCGCAAATCCCGGCCGCCAACAGCACGCCCTATCCGAAGGACTCGAGCTACGGCACGAGCGTCACCTGGCAGGTCGGCGGGCCCTACGACGCTTCGGCGGGCGACTATTCCAGCAACCAGGGGCAATACGCCTTCGTGCCCGATAACGAAAGCCAGCATGCCGGGATCGGCACGCTCGAGTTTCTCGCGCAGCGCAACAACACTTTCTCGGAGGCCCCGCAGCCAAGCTGGACCTTTCCGGACAACGTAGCGCTGGCGCCTGCGGGAACCAACCCGTACTACAACACCAACGCTCCGGCAGCGATGGGCCGCTGCTATGGCGACACCTGCGCCCAGTCGGTGATCGCCTTCGCCAACGGCACGGTCGGCGTGTTCGGCAGCAACACCACGCCGACCCGGACCACGGTTCAGCTCGACGCCGGCAAGGTGCCGACCGCCGTGGCCCTGACGAACGCCGGCGAGTTCGCGCTGATTACAGTGTGGGACACCGTCAACCTCAAGGGCCAGGTTGCGGTGGTCGCGCTGGCGAGCAGCCAGTACCACATGGACTGGACCGAGGACTACCCCGGGCTGCCGAACCAGGGCACCTACGATTTCATGAAGGTGCTGGGCTATGTCGACCTGCCCGGCATGATGGCGCCGACCGAGATCTCCGCCACCACCGGCGTGCAGTTCGAGTCGTATCACCGGATGTACCCCCCGACGGGTTCCGACCCGGCGACGTGCTCCAGCAACTTCAACCTGGCGTTCCAGATGCCGCTGCGAACCAGCGAGGTCACCCGCCTGAGCTTTGCGCCGGGCGGCTGCAACTACGGTGCCTATGCGCACGGTGGTGTCGCCGTGGTGGTCTCCAAGACCGAGAACAAGGCTGCATTCATCAACCTGAAGCCCTTGTTCGACTACTACCAGTCGATGTATTTCGGCACCCGCAGCAACTTCGACCAGACCGCGAACCTGGGCCAGGCGTCCAACCAGTGGCCCTACCCCTTCTCGGCTGCTTCCGGCCAGATGCCGACGGTGATCAAGACGGTGGACCTGGGCAAGCGGCCGACGGCGGTGAAGACCGCGCTGTGGACCACCCAGCGCGCCTGGATCGCCACCGAGGACGGCACCCTCCAGCTCTACAGCCTTGGCAGGTACGCGAGCGACGGCGCCGCAACGCCGTCGGACATCGCGCTCAAGGGCTCGGTGGCCGTGGGCAAGAACCCGACGGCCCTGGCCTACGCCAAGCATGATCCGGCGGGGGGAGATCCCATCATCGACAGCGTCATCGTTGTCTCGCGCGGCGAAAGCAAGATCCAGTGGGTCGCCTTCAATCCCGACTTCAACGGCGGCTCGATCCGGCGCACCCTGCAGGATTCGCGCCTGAAGGACCCGGTCTGGGCCGAGGACAACGACAACCACGGGACGGAATCCTTTGTCCTGACCGTGGCCGACTACGCCGGCAAGCAGGTTTCCAACTACCGCTACGGGCCGGTCGTCTTCCGCACCAACGCCGGCGGCGCCTGCCAGACGTCCACCGCCTGCCCTCCCGCCGGGCAGTTCGAGTACGGCGGCAGCTACGGTGTGCCCGGCAAGGTCTTCCAGGTCACCGGCGCCAATGTGCCCTGAGGCTTGATTGAGGATTGATAAAAGCGCCAGCATTCGCCGGCGCTTTTTTTTCAGGCGAGCTTTTCTTCGCCGCTCAGCTGCGCCAGGCGCTGCGGCGTCCC
>JAFECZ010000651.1 GCA_018241905.1 Pseudomonadota bacterium | reverse complement strand
CTGTCCCGCCACATCTTCGCGGCGCCCACGCGCTTCTACAAGACGGGCGTGGTCTTCATGGCCTGGCTCAATGGCCACCAGAAGCACTTCACCATGGTGGGCGGCCAGCAGAGCACGCGCTCGCTGCAGCACCTGGCCGAACTGTTCCGCCTGGCCGATGCGGCGCATGTGCTGGAAAAGCCGGAGCTGGCGGTGCAGCGCATGAGGACGCTGCTGGCCCTGCACGGCATCGAGAGCTAGAACATGCACCCCCACTCTCGTCACTTCGTGTACTCGCTGCCCCCCGAAGGGGCGCAGGCCTCCCTTGAGGCGCCCCGGCGGAAGGCTTGACGCAATGCGCGACTTTTCGCAAGACCATCGCTGGCTGTCGATCAACACAGCCACCGTGCGCAGGCAGGCAGGCGCCGAGGTGCCGCTGGACCGCATCATCGACCAGTGCGCCGAGCGCGGCATCCGCGCCATCAGCCCTTGGCGCGACCAGGTCGCGGCCGCCGGCCTGGACAAGGTCGCGGCGCAGCTGCGCGCCCATGGCATCGGCCTGTCGGGCTACTGCCGCGGCGGCTTCTACCCTGCGCCCGACGCTGCCGGCCTGAAGGCCGCGCTGGAGGACAACCGCCGCGCCATCGACGAGGCCAAGATGCTCGACGCACCCTGCCTGGTGCTGGTGGTGGGCGGACTGCCCGGCGCATTGGCCGGCAACCCAGCCTACAAGGACATCGGCCGCGCTCGCACGGAGGTGTTCGACGGCATCGCCGCTTCGCTGGAATACGCGCGCAAGGTGGACATGCCGCTGGCCATCGAGCCGCTGCACCCCATGCAGGCGGCGGACCGCGCCTGCATCAATACGCTGGAGCAGGCGCTGGACATCTGCGATGCGCTCGATCCGCAAAAGAGCGGCATGCTGGGCGTGGCGCTCGACGTCTACCACGTGTGGTGGGACCCGAAACTCGAGCAGCAGATTGCGCGCGCAGGCAAGGAGCGCCTGCTGGCCTACCACGTGTGCGACTGGCTCACGCCCACGCGCGACCTGCTCAACGACCGCGGCATGATGGGCGACGGCGCGATCGAGCTCAGGAAGATCCGCGGCTGGGTCGAGGCCGCGGGCTACGCCGGCTACAGCGAGGTGGAGATCTTCTCCGCCCAGGACTGGTGGCTGCGCGGCGGCGAGGAGACGCTGGCCGCCTGCATCGAGCGCCACCGCAGCGTGGTCTGACCGCCCGCCGGCGCACGCAAGGCACGGCTGTGCTGCAATGCGCAGCATGGCCGGACCCGACCTCGACGCCCTGCGGCGCTACGCCGTCGCACGCACCCTCTTCACCCCCACCTCGCTCGGGCGCGCCATCGGCCGGCTGGGCTTCGTGCAGGCCGACCCGATCCGCGCGCCCGCACGTGCGCAAGACCTGACGCTGCGCCACCGCGTGAGGGACTACCTGGCCGGCGACCTGGAGCGCCGCTACGCGCGCCTTCCCATCGAGGAGGACTGCCTGGTCAACTACGGCTTCCTGCCGCGCGAGCACCTGGCGCTCATGCATCCGCGCGAGGCTGCCAAGGCCTGGGACGCCGCCACTCGCCGCAAGGCGCACGACGTGCTGGAGTTCGTGCGCAGCAAGGGCAAGGTGCACCCACGCGAGGTGGAGGCGCATTTTGCGCATGGGCGCGTTCGCAACTACTGGGGCGGCTCCAGCAATGCGAGCACGCAGTTGCTGGACGGCATGCACTACCGTGGCATGCTGCGCGTGGCCCGCCGCGAGAGCGGCACGCGCATCTACGAAGCGGTGCAGCACGCGGCGCCGCTCGACGACAGTCCGGCCGGCCGCGCCTTTCGCGCGGCGGCGCTGCTCGAGCTGGTGGTGCGCAAGTACGCGCCGCTGCCCGCCGCCAGCCTGGTCTACCTCACACGGCTGCTGCGCTACGGCGCGCCGCACCTGCAGGCCCAGACCCAGGCCGCGATGCGCGAGGCGCTCGGCCACCTGGCCAGTGCGCGCATCGACGGCACCACCTGGTACTGGCCGGCGGACGAGAGCCCGGCCTCTCGCCGCTGGGGCACCGACGATGCGGTACGCCTGCTTGCGCCCTTCGACCCCATCGTGTGGGACCGGCGGCGCTTCGAGCTGCTCTGGGGTTGGCGCTACAAGTTCGAGGCCTACACGCCGGCCTCGCAGCGGCAATTCGGCTACTACGCGCTGCCGCTGCTGTGGCATGAACAGGTGATCGGCTGGGCCACGCTGTCGGTGAAGGACGGCGACCTCGAGCCCTCCCTGGGGTTTGCCGGCCCGGCCCCCAAGGGCGCCGCCTTTCGCGCCGAGCTGGACGACGAGCTGCAGCGCATGACCGATTTCCTGGCGTCCGGACGCTGAAGGCGGGGCAAGTCCCATCACACCGCCCTCGGCGCCCGCCCCACAATGGCCGACGCGCCGCCGGGCGCG
>JAFECZ010000650.1 GCA_018241905.1 Pseudomonadota bacterium | reverse complement strand
ACCCACTCGACCCACTCGACCCACTCGACCCACTCGACCCACTCGACCCACTCGAACCACTCGAACCACTCGAACCACTCGAACCACTCGAACCACTCGAACCACTCGATCCATGTCCCGAAGAAGTGGAGCCGGACGAACTCGTGGCACCCGGCCCGCCGCCGGGGCCCCCAGGTGCGAGCAACACCTCATTGGCCGTGATGCGCCGCTGCGCATCCATGTGCCCGGTCACGCGAACGAACTGGTCCACCGTCAGTTGTGCCGAGCCGTCGCCTTTCACGAGTGCCGCCGGATCGACCCAGACACTGGTGCCATCGAGGCTGAGCGAGCTGCCATCCAACGCTTGCACATAGCCTTCGATCACCACGTCATGCACCTGGCCCAACTGGCCGATCGTCGGATTGGCCGTCACGCGCTGGGCCATGAGCATTTCGCCGTCCCATGGGCCGGCCACCAGCACCTCCGTCCCGCGCTCGATTTCGCGGGGCACCACGACCGCACTCAGTGCAACGCGCGTGCCGTCGATCTGCATCGCGTCGGGCGTCACGACCTCCACGCGTCCGACGAGTTGCGCCAGCCGTGGCTGCGAGGCTGGCGCAAGCTCTTCGATGCGCGATGCGACCAGCATGCCGTCGGACTGGCGGTGCCCGCTCAGCCGCACCCAGTCGCCGATCCGCTTGCCGTTCAACGCGCTTGTCGGCCGCACCCTGGCCGTCTGGCCCAGCACGCGCACGGTGCCTGCCGTGGCGTCGATGGCTTCCATCGGCCCCACGATGGCATGCATGACGGCGATGACCTGCGCGTGCAGGTCGCCACCCTTGCCGATGGCATGTACCGCCACGACCTGGCCCACGGCCAATTCGCCTGCCGACGCCGGCCGCCCGTTGTCCAGGACGGGCGTGCGCGCATTGAAGTGCACTTCCATGCCGTTCACGCAGATGCTCGCAAATCCGGTCACCACGCCGACGATGCCGGTGCCGCCAATGCCGCCGGTCGGGTCTTGCGACCTGGCTTGGACGCCTGTTCCGCCGATGCCGCCCGTGGGCTCTTCCGAGCCGGCGCGAGCGGTGAGGCCCGTGCCGCCAATTCCCCCCACGGGGTCCGGCCCTTCGCGGCCGGACGCAAGCGCAGAGGGCGCAATCGGGTTGACCAGCGAAGCGCCCGTGGCGCAGACATCGGCGCCCTGGGCCCACGCCGGGGCGGCGGGCACGAGCCCTGCAAGAGCCAGTGCGGCGCAAGCTGCGAGCCAACGAAGCGTGCTCGTGCTTGCGGTCATTTCTCGGCCTTCTTGCGCTTCTTTTCAGACGCCGCAGGTGCTTGCTCGGATGGTGCCGAGTCCTCCGCATAGAAGTACACGCCGAAGGTCATGCGCTGGCGCTGCGACTTGTTGCCGCCACCACCTCCACTTGAAGAAGCGCGCCTGGTCGATGCCAGCACGCTCTTGTTGACGGCCACCAGCGCCTGCATTCCCAGCGTGCCGGCCTGCTGCGCCAGCTTGGCGACCGTGTCCGCGCCGACGCCGTCGTAATGCACGCTGCGCTCCAGGAAGGGCGGTTGGGCACCCGCCAGGTTGTGCGCCGCCGCCGCCGCGTGGTCGTGGAGGTTGTGGCCCAGGTAGAAGCTCATCTCGTCGAAGCCCTTGGCAGGCACGAAGGCGTCCGCGTTCAGGTGCACGAGGCCTTCGCCGTCCAGGTGCACGACCCCCAGGCGCAACCACTCGTCGAGCACGACGCGCGGGCGGATGTCGCGGTTCACGTGGGCCACCAGGGCCTCGAACGAGCGTTCGCCGCCTTCGCTGGCAAAGCGCGCCAGGGGAATCGGTGCGCCGTCGCTGTCGATGTAACGCGGTGCGCCCATCCATCGCGCGACCACCTGGGCGCCGATGGAGACGACTGCGGGAACGGCTTCCTCGCCGGACTCCATCGCCTGGCGCAAGCGGCTCACTTCCTTGCGGTGCACGCCGGAGACCAGGCTCACGCGGCTGTCGGTGGACTTCTTGCCATCGATGCGGAAATCGCGGTCGGCGACTTCGACGAAGAGTGACTTCAGCAGTTCGCTGGCGTAGGTGAAGGTCACGCCGCGCGAGAGCATGAGCTTGACCAGTGGGCGCAACGCGCGAGTCAGGGCGTGCACCAGCACGCGTGGCGGTTGGGCTTCGGAAGCGGCTGGCTCGTTGGGCATGCGCGGGACTGGGCGGAGTCGAGTGAAGTGCGGTGTGGAAAATTCTCACACAAATGTTTGACGTGGGGAGATTTCCCACCTAATCTTTGGCGTGGGCAAATTTCCCACGTAACCAATATTCCAGATGGAGAGCGCTATGGACAAGCTCAGAAGGACGGCATTCGCAAGCATCTTCGCGTTGACTTTGGGCACGCTCATGGGTCCTGCAATGGCGCACGGCGGCGGCGGCGGCGGCGGAGGCGGAGGCGGAGGTGG
>JAFECZ010000064.1 GCA_018241905.1 Pseudomonadota bacterium | reverse complement strand
AGCGCTCGCACTTGAGCGCCGTGCTGGGCAGCACCTGCACGGCCAGCTCTGCGCCGGCCAGCAGTTCGACAGCCGAGGTGATCAGCACGAACTTCAGGTCGTCGCCCAGGCTGGAGAGCAGGGCGTGGTCCTGCTCGTTGGCCGCGAGCCGCACGTTGGCCTGCAGCGAGGAGCCGACCTTGCCTTCGGTACGCACGTTCTCGATCTCCTTGTTGACCGCGTCGCGCACTTCGCGGATGCGCGACCACTTGGCCAGCAGCGCCTCGTCGGGCGTGCCCAGGTCGAGGTAGGTCTGCGTGAAGATCGACTGGCCCTTGTCCGCATCGGCGGCCACGATGGCCCACGCTTCTTCGGCGGTGAAGCTGAGGAAGGGCGCCATCCAGCGCAGCATGGCCTGGGTGATGTGCCACAGCGCCGTCTGCGCGCTGCGGCGCGCCTTGGAGTCGGCGGCCGTGGTGTAGAGGCGGTCTTTCAGCACGTCGAGGTAGAACGCGCCCAGGTCTTCGCTGCAGTACACCTGCAGCTTGGCCACCACGGGGTGGAACTCGTAGACCTTGTAGTGCGCCAGGATCTCGGCCTGGAACTGCGCCGCGCGGCTGAGCGCGAAGCGGTCGATCTCCAGCATCTCGTCGAGGGGCACGAGGTCCTTCTCGATGTCGAAGTCGCTGGTATTGGCCATGAGGAAGCGCAGCGTGTTGCGGATGCGGCGGTACGCATCCACCACGCGGGCCAGGATCTTGTCGTCGCCGGCGATGTCGCCCGAGTAGTCGCTTGCGGCCACCCACAGGCGGATGATTTCCGCGCCCAGCTTCTTGCTGACCTCCTGCGGGTCGATGCCGTTGCCCAGCGACTTGCTCATCTTGCGGCCCTGGCTGTCCACCGTGAAGCCGTGCGTGAGCAGGCCGCGATACGGCGCGCGGCCGTACAGCGCGCAGGCCAGCAGCAGCGACGAGTGGAACCAGCCGCGGTGCTGGTCGTGGCCTTCCAGGTAGAGATCGGCCTCGGGGCCGTTCTGGTGGAACTGCGGCGCGTGCGTGCCGCGCAGCACATGCTGGAAGGTGGAGCCGGAGTCGAACCACACCTCCAGGATGTCGGAGCTCTTGGTGTAGTGGGGTGCGTCTTGCGCGCCGAGGATCTCTTCGGTGGTCACGCGGCTCCAGGCCTCGATGCCGCCTTGCTCGACGATGGCTGCTGCCTGGTCGAGGATCTCCATGGTGCGCGGATGCAGCTCGCCCGAATCCTTGTGCAGGAAGAAGGGGATCGGCACGCCCCAGCTGCGCTGGCGCGAGATGCACCAGTCGGGCCGGTTGGCGATCATGTCGTGCAGCCGGGCCTTTCCGTTCTCGGGATAGAAGCTCGTTTCCTCGATGGCTTCCAGCGCCATCTGGCGCAGGGTCTTCTCGGCCTTGTCCTTGGTGAACACGCCTTCGCCTTCGTCCATGCGCACGAACCATTGCGCCGCAGCCCGATAGATGACGGGCGTCTTGTGGCGCCAGCAGTGCGGGTAGCTGTGCGTGATGGTCTCGGTGGTGAGCAGCCGGTTGGCGTCGCGCAGCGCGCCGATGATGACCGGCACGGCCTTCCAGATGTTCTGGCCGCCGAACAACGGGAAGTCGGGCGCGTAGCTGCCGTTGCCCTGCACGGGGTTCAGGATGTCGTCGTACTTCAGGCCGTGCGAGACGCACGAGTTGAAGTCGTCCAGGCCGTAGGCCGGCGAAGAGTGCACGATGCCGGTGCCGTCGGTGGCGGTGGCGTAGTCGGCCAGGTACACCGGCGACAGGCGCCGGTAGCCGGCGTCGACGTCGTACAGCGGGTGCTCGAACTCCAGGCCGCCGAGCTTCTCGCCCTTGACCGTGGCCAGCACCTTGCCGTCCAGCGCGTAGCGGTTCATGCACATCTCGACCAGCGAGGCGGCCAGCACCAGCAGGCCCCGCTCGGTGTCGACCAGCGAATACTCCAGCTCGGGGTTGAGATTGAGCGCCTGGTTGGCCGGGATGGTCCACGCCGTGGTCGTCCAGATGACGATGAAGGCGTCCTTGTCCAGCTTGGGCAGGCCGAAGGCGGCGGCGAGCTTGGCCGGCTCGTGCGACTTGAAGGCCACGTCCAGAGTCTGGCTCTTCTTGTCCTGGTATTCGATCTCGAATTCGGCCAGCGACGAGCCGCAGTCGAAGCACCAGTACACGGGCTTGAGGCCGCGGTAGACGAAGCCGCGCTCGATCACGCGCTTGAACGCGCGGATCTCGCCGGCCTCGTTGGCGTAGTCCATGGTCTTGTACGGATGCGTCCATTCGCCCAGCACGCCCAGGCGCTGGAAGTCGGTCATCTGCTGCGCGATCTGCTCGGTGGCGTAGGCGCGGCTCTTGGCCTGCATCTCGTCGCGGCTGAGGTTGCGGCCGTGCTTCTTCTCGATGGCGTTCTCGATCGGCAGGCCGTGGCAGTCCCAGCCGGGCACGTACAGCGCATCGAAGCCCTCGAGCTGGCGAGCCTTGGTGATCATGTCCTTCAGGATCTTGTTCACCGCGTGGCCCATGTGGATCTGGCCGTTGGCGTACGGAGGGCCGTCATGCAGGATGAACCTGGGCGCGCCGTGGCGGGCGTCGCGCAGGCGCTGATAGCGGCCTTCGTGATTCCATTCCTTGACCCAGCCCGGCTCGCGCTTGGGCAGGTCGCCGCGCATGGGGAAGGGCGTGTCGGGCAGGTTCAGCGTGGCGCGGTAGTCGGTGGCGGCAGCGCTGCTCTCTTCGGTGGGGGTGTCAGCCATGGTGTGTCCGTAGGAATTCCGAGGTGTCCAGGGGGACGCCGCCTGGCGGCGTCTCGGTCATTGGTTCTTGATGAAGGACGCGGCCGATGCCGGCTGGCGTCCTCGTCTTCTGGTCGGGGACCGGCGGAAAGATTCTTGGCAGCAGCTGGGGGCGTGGAATCCAGGCCCTGCGGAAGCGAAGTGAAGCCTTCCGCCGCTCAAATTCGGTCGCGCGTGGTCTGCCGGTGGGTGGACCCGAAGAACGCACGTGCGTCGTCCCGGTCCCGGGCAATACCCGCCGTCAGGGCCTCGAGGCTGTTGTAGCGCAGCTCGTCGTGCAGTTTGTGCAGGAGTTCCACGCGCACGATTTTACCGTAGGCCCCCTCGGCGCCCAGGTGGGACGGCCATTCGAGGCAGTGCGTTTCCAGCAGCACGCGTCCGCCGTTGACGTCGTTGGCGTCCAGCGAAGGGCGCACGCCCAGGTTGGCCACGCCCGGCAGGGGCGTTTCGTGCAGCCCATGAACCAGGACCGCGAAGATGCCGCTGGCGGCCGGCTTCCAGTGCTTGAAGCGCAGGTTGAGCGTGCGAAATCCGTCGTCGCGCCCGGGCTCGGAGGCGCCCAGCCCCCGGCCCAGCTTGCGGCCGTGCACGACGTGGCCGGAGATGGCGTAGGGGCGGCCCAGCAGGTTCTGCGCGTGGGCCATCTCGCCGGCGGCCAAGGCTTCGCGAACGGCAGAGCTGGACACGCGCTGGCCGTGCACCTCGTAGCTCATCATGCGGGCAACGTCGAAGCCGCGCGCCGCACCGGCCGCATCGAGCATGGCGTAGTCGCCGGCCCGCTTGGCGCCGAAACGAAAGTCGTCGCCCACCAGGACGTAGCGCGCGCCCAGGCCTTCGAGCAACACTTGCTCGATGAATTCGTCGGGCGAGCGGCTGGCCAGGCGCTGGTCGAACGGCAGCACCACGGTCTGGTCGACCCCGCAGGCGGCCAGTTCGCCGAGCTTGTCGCGCAGGGTGCCGATGCGGGCGGGCGCCAGTTCGGGCTTGCGCGCCATCTGGGCGAAGTAGTCGCGCGGATGCGGCTCGAAGGTCAGCACGCAGCTGGGCACGCCGCGGTGCCGGGCTTCCGTGGTCAACAGGGCCAGCATGGCCTGGTGGCCCCGGTGCACCCCGTCGAAATTGCCGATGGTCAGGGCACAGGCCCGGGCCACGCCGGGATGACGGAAACCACGGAAGATCTGCATGTGTCGAGTATCTTTTTGATAGCACGCTGCGCCCGGCCAATGGCCCGCAGCAGGCAATCTGTCATGAAAGCGGTATATATTGTGACGCGTTGATCGGAATCAATTGCCCGTTCCTATTCTGCAAAGAGGAGGCGTAGGTGGTGAAGGTCTTGAAGCTGTCGGCCCAAGGGCTGCCGCAATCGTGGATATCGCTGGAGCAGGCGGTCACCCACTACGCGGCGGATGAAGTGCGCTGGGAGGTCGGCGCGCAGGTGGCGCTGTTCCGCGGCGGCACCAACGCCATCACGGGCCAGCAGTCGCAAATTGCGGTCAACAGCATCATCGGCACCAAGGGCGTGCCCAAGATCAACCCCTTTGCACAGCGCCCCGGGCTCACCAACAGCAAGCTCTTTGCGCGCGACCGCAACATCTGCGCCTACTGCGGCGGCCACTTCCACGACGAGGACCTGACGCGCGAGCACATCCGTCCCTTCGCCCAGAACGGGCAGGACACCTGGATGAACGTGGTCACGGCCTGCCGCGCGTGCAACCACCGCAAGAGCAGCCGCACGCCGGAGCAGGCGGGCATGTCGCTGCTGTACACACCCTACATCCCGAGCCTGTGGGAAGACTTCATCCTGCGCAATCGGCGCATCCTGGCCGACCAGATGGAGTTCCTGATGGCGCACCTGCCGCGCGATTCACGGCTGCACGCGTAGCGGCGGCAGCTACCGCCAGTCGGGTTTTCGCTTCTCGATGAACGCCTGCACGCCTTCCTGGGCGGCAGCGTCGATCATGTTGCAGGCCATGGTTTGCCCGGCATCCGCCAGCGCATCTTCCAGCCCCGTCTCCAGCTGCCGGTAGAACAGCGCCTTGCCCATCTCCAGCGCAATGCGGGGCTTGGCCACGATGCTGGCAAGCAGTGACTCGACTTCGGCATCCAACTGGTCCGGCGCCACGACCCGATTGACCAGGCCGCGTTCGCGAGCCGTTTCGGCATCGATGAACTCGCCCGTCACCAGCATCTCGAAAGCGGCCTTGCGCGAGACGTTGCGCGACAGCGGCACGCTGGGCGTGGCGCAGAACAGGCCGACGTTGATGCCGCTGGTGGCAAAGCGGGCGTCGGCGGCGGCCACGGCGAGATCGCACATGGCCACCAGCTGGCAGCCTGCCGCCGTGGCGATGCCGTGCACCCGGGCGATGACCGGCACGGGCAGGCGGTGCAAGGCCAGCATCATCTCGCCGCAGCGGGCAAAGAGGTCGTCGTAATAGGTCTGGCTCGGGCTGGCGCGCATCTGGCGCAGGTCGTGGCCGGCGCAGAAGGCCTTGCCGGAACCGGCGATCACCACGGCGCGCAGGCCGGTGTCGGCCTGCAGCCGCTCGGCAGCGCCGCGCAATTGGGCGATGAGCTCTTCGGACAGCGCATTGAAGGCTGCCGGCCGGTTCAGCGTGAGGGTGACGACACCGCGGTCGTCACGGCTTTCGAGCAGCGGGGGTGCATCGTTCATGGCAGGACCAGCATAGTGCCCGCCAGGCAAGGCGGCTAGCAGCAAAAACGCCCGCCAGTGCAAGACTGGCGGGCGTTGATCGGCATCGGGCCCGCGGGAGCGTCAGGCGAAGACGCCGGCCGTGTCCTGCATGCGCGCCGACACTTCGCCCAGGTGGTGCAGGCTGTCGCCGCAGGTCATTTCCATCTGCGTGAGCTTGCGGAAGTAGTGGCTCACGATGTATTCGTCGGTCACGCCAATGCCGCCGTGCAGTTGCACGGCCTGCTGGCTGACGTAGCGCATCGACTGGCCCAACTGGTACTTGGCGCGCGCAATGGCCTGGCGGCGCTCGGCGGCCGGGGCGTTGAGCTTGAGGCTGGCGTAGTAGCTCATCGAGCGGGCCAGCTCCAACTGCATCTTCATGTCGGCCGCGCGGTGGCGCAGGGCCTGGAAGCTGCCGATCAGCACGCCGAACTGCTTGCGCGTGTTGAGGTATTCGACGGTGATGGCCAGGGTCTTGTCCATCACGCCCACGGCTTCGGCGCACAGGGCAGCAATGCCGATGTCCACCGCGTGTTCGAGTACCGGCAAGCCGTCGGCCGCAATCAGCGTTGCGGCGGCGTTGCTGAACACCACTTCGGCGGCGCGGCTGCCGTCTTGCGTGCCGTAGCCCTTGGTCTCCACGCCGCTGGCGGCGCGCTCGACCAGGAACAGGGCGATCTTGCCGCCGGCCTGCGCCGGCACCAGGAAGGCGTCGGCCTCGTCGCCCGCGGGCACCACGCTCTTGGTGCCCGTCACGGTCCAGCCGCCCGCGGCCTGCGCGGCCTTGGCCTCGCACACGTCGAGCTTGTAGCGCGCCTTGCGCTCCTGGTAGGCCAGCACCACGAGGGCCTGGCCCCCGGCGATGCGGGGCAGCCAGTTGTCCTTGGTGTCCTGGTCGGCGTGGCCTGCCAGCACGGCGCCGGCGATGAAGGCTTGCGCCAGCGGCTCGAGCACGATGCCGCGGCCCAGCTCTTCCATCACCACCATGCCCTCGACGGCGCCCATGCCCAGGCCGCCTTCGTCTTCGGGAATGTAGAGGCCGCCCAGGCCCAGCTCGGCCAGTTCGTCCCAGGCCTCGCGCGAGAAGCCGCCTTGCTTCTCGATCTCGCGGCGGCGCTCGAAGCTGTAGCCCTTTTCAACCCACTTGGCGACGGCGTCGCGCAGTTGCTGCTGGTCGTCGGAAAAATTGAAGTCCATTTTGTATTCCTAGCGAAGCTCTTGCTGGAGCCCCCTCTCGGAGGGGGTGCGGGGAGCAATCCTGTTGCGCACAGCGCAAGCCCTGCACGGCTCAGCCGAGCAGAGTTTGCGCCACGATGTTGCGCTGCACTTCGTTCGAGCCGCCGTAGATGGTGGTCTTGCGCATGTTGAAGTAGGTGCTGGCCAGCGGGGCCAGTTCGGGGTGGCCGCCGGGGAAGTTGCCTTGCCAGCCGGCTTCCATCGCTTCGCGGATGAGCGGCAGCGCGTAGGGGCCGCCGGCCAGCATCATCAGTTCGCTGTAGCGCTGCTGGATCTCGCTGCCGCGGATCTTCAGCAGGCCCGCGATGTCCAGCGAGTTCTTGCCAGACCTCTCGGCCGAGAGTACGCGCAGCACCAGCATCTCGAGGGCGACCACGTCGACTTCGAGCTTGGCGATCTCGTCACGGAAGCGGGTGTCTTCCCACACGCCTTCCTTCTTGGCGATGCGCTTGAGGCGCTCCAGCTCGCGCTTGGCGCGGTTCACGTCTGCGATGTTGGTGCGCTCGTGGCTGAGCAGGTGCTTGGCGTAGGTCCAGCCCTTGTTCTCCTCGCCGATGAGGTTCTCTGCCGGCACCTCGACGTTGTCGAAGAACACGTCGTTGACCTCGAAGCCGCCGTCCATCAGCTTGATGGGGCGCACGGTGACGCCGGGCGACTTCATGTCCAGCACGATGAAGCTGATGCCCGTCTGCGGCTTGCCTTCGTTGCTGGTGCGAACCAGGTTGAACATCCAGTCGCCGTGCTGGCCCAGGGTGGTCCAGGTCTTCTGGCCGTTGATGATGTACTTGTCGCCTTTGCGCTCGGCGCGGGTGCGCACCGAGGCCAGGTCGGAGCCCGAGCCGGGCTCGCTGTAGCCCTGGCTCCACCAGACTTCGCCGCTGGCGATGCCGGGCAGGAAGCGCTTGTGCTGCTCGGGCGTGCCGAAGGCCATGATCACCGGCGCCACCATCACGGGGCCGAAGGGGATGATGCGCGGCGCACCGGCAA
This sequence comes from Pseudomonadota bacterium, assembly GCA_018241905.1. GTDB lineage: Bacteria > Pseudomonadota > Gammaproteobacteria > Burkholderiales > Burkholderiaceae_C > Variovorax. The sequence goes on along the minus strand of JAFECZ010000064.1, from coordinate 8,947 downwards.
GAGCCGTTTCTTCTTCGAAGAGATGCTTTTGCACGGCGGTCCAGCCGGGGCCGCCGAATTCCTTGGGCCAGCCGTAGCCGAGCCAGCCCTTCTTGCCCAGGATCTTGGCCCAGCGCTGCATATCGTCGCGCGTGAGTTCCAGGGCGTTGTGCACCTTGTGCGAAAGCTCCTTGGGCAGGTTTTCCGCCACCCAGGCGCGGACGTCTTCGCGGAACTTCTGTTCCTCGGGGGTAAAGGCCAAATCCATGGGATGTCTCCAGAGAATCCAAGTTTTTAGCACGCTCGTTCGTGCCGCCCAGTCCGAAACGCGACACAAGGATAATCCGTGCCGGCATGACGAAGAACATCGTGATCTTGATATCGGGAGGCGGCTCCAACATGGCTGCCATCGTGAACGCGGCGGCATCGAACCAGTGGGCTCAAAGATTTGGCGCGCAGGTGGCGGCCGTCATCAGCAACAAGGAGGAGGCCGAGGGCCTGGTCTTTGCCCGCGAGCGCGGAATCGCCACGGCGGTGGTGAGGCACCGCGACTTCGCCTCGCGCGAAGACTTCGACGCGGCGCTGGCCGACGCCATCGACAGCCATCGGCCGGTGCTGGTGGTGCTGGCCGGATTCATGCGCATCCTGACACCCGGCTTCGTGGCGCACTACGCGGGCCGGTTGCTGAACATCCATCCGTCGCTTCTGCCGGACTTTCCGGGGCTCAACACCCATCAGCGTGCCATCGATGCCGGCCACAAGGTGGCCGGCGCGACCGTGCATGAAGTCACCGCCGAACTCGATCACGGGCCGATTCTTGCCCGGGCCGAGGTGCCGGTCCTGCCCGGAGACACCGCCCAGAGCCTTTCGGCGCGCGTGCTGGCGCAGGAGCATGTGATCTACCCTCAGGCCATCGAGTCCTTCCTGGCCCGCTCCAAGGCCGACTGAAGCAATTTCGCCACGGGCTTAATTCACGGAAGCCGCTCGCCTGTCGCCCCGGCAGCTTGGGCGGCAAAGTTGACGTTTAACATTCCCTTAAACATTTAAGGGATTGATTTGGATCGGGCCGATTTCGTCCACCTGGTGCGCTTGAGCGAGCACGACAGCGCCGACGACAGCGCGCGTTATCGACGCGGCGTCGCGCTGTTTGCGGCGCTGGGCTACGCCTGGGTGCTGGCCTGCCTGCTGCTGGCCGTCGGCCTGCTGGTGTGGATTGCCAGTTCCCTGGGCCGCCCGGGCGCCAGTGCCTTCACCCGAGTCTGGGTCGGATTGTTCGCCCTGGGCCTGCTCTGGGCGACGTTGCGCGCGCTATGGGTGAGCTTCGACAAGCCGGCGGGCGTGCGGCTGCAGCGCGAGGACGCACCGCGCCTGTTCGACGCGCTGGATCGCATCCGCGACCGCATCGACGGGCCGCCTGTGCACCACGTCTATCTCGACGGCGATTTCAACGCGAGCATCCGCCAACTGCCGCGTTTCGGCGTGCTGGGTGGCGCCGTCAACTACCTGAGCGTGGGCCTGCCGCTGCTGATGGCGCTGGACCGCCGCCGGCTGCTGTCGGTGCTGGCCCATGAATATGGGCACCTGCGCGGCAACCATGGCCGCCTGAGCGCCTGGATCTACCGCACCCGCCTGTCCTGGCTGAAGCTGGACGAGAGCCTGCAGCGCAACGAAGGCCTGATGGCGGCGGTGTCCCAGGCCTTCTTCCGCTGGTACTTCCCGCGATTTGCCGCCAAGACCTTTGCCCTGGCGCGGCAGGACGAATACGAGGCCGACCGGATCTCGGCCAAGCTGCTGGGCACTTCCGTGGCCGCCGCGGCCCTGACCGAGATCGCCGTGAAAGGCGCGTGGTACGCCGAGAGCTTCTGGCCGGCCCATTGGGCGCGCGCTTCCAGCGAGGCCGCGCCGGTCGGCCCGTTTGCCTCTTTGCGCACCCAATTGCGCGCCGCGCCCGAGCCCGCTTTCGCGCGCGAGGCGTTGCGCGGTGCCATGCGCCGGGTAAGCGATGTCGACGACACCCATCCGGTGCTGCGCGACCGGCTGGAAGCCTTCGAGGAAAAGCCGGTGCTTCCCGAATGGTCGGCCAAGCCCGCCCTGGACATGTTGGCCGAGCAAGGCAGCCAATGGGTCGAGCATTTCGACCGCGAATGGTGCCGCGAGCACGCCGGCGACTGGAAGCAGCACCACGGCTACCTGAAGCGGGTGCGCGAGCGCGTTGACGCGCTGGCGGCCAGCGCCGCTCGAATCAACGCCGATGAGACGGTGGAGTGGGCTGACCTCGAGCGGCGCCTGGACATCAACGCCGACGTGCGCGAACGCTACGAACGCGCGCTGGAACTCACGCCCGAGCATCCCGGCGCATTGCGCGGCTACGTTCAGATGCTGCCGGCGCTGGACCGCGAGGCGCGGCTGCCGGTGCTGGCGCGCCTGTACCAGTCGGGCAACGCCAGCCGCTGGTGGGCGGCCAAGACCGCCGTCGCCCTGCTGGAGAACCCCGACGCCGGCGCGCACGACGAGGCCGCCCTCAAGCAATGGCGCGGCCGCCTGAAGGAAGCGGAGGAGGGCGAGCGCCGGGCGTGGGACGAGATCACCGGAACGCCGTGCTTCAGCCAGATATCGATGCACGACCTCAGCGACTTCGAGATGGGCGAACTCCAGGCCGACCTGGTCCGCTGCCACCCGATTGCCCGGGCCTGGCTGGTGCGCAAGAACCTGCGCGAGTTTCCCTGGCGGCGCGCGTTCATCCTGTTCGTGGAACTGCCTGGCATGGTCGACGAGGAGCGCTACCAGTTGTGCCGCCACCTCGAGCAGACCCTGAGCCTGCCCGGCGCCGCCCTGGTGCTGTGGGCCGGTCATTCGCCCACCTTGCACGACATCCAGCGCGAAACGCGCGGGCCCATCTGGACGCGGTAGGCTCCCGCCCGCGCCCCAACCGACCCCGCGCCGGGGAGCCGGCTCGCCGGGCCCCGGGTGGGGGCCTCTGCCCGGGAGGTTGCGAATTGCACGCAGCGCAGCGAAGTGAAAAGCCGGGAGGCCTTGTTCCCTGGACAATCGGGGGATGCATCCCAAAGCCTTGTTGGACGCCACTGCCGAACTGGTGGGGCTGGTCCTGAAATTCGATCATCCGGCTGACGCCGTCGTTTCGCGCTATTTCCGTGAGCACCGCGAGCTGGGGCCGCGCGAGCGCGCCACCCTCGCCGAAACCGCCTACAACGTGCTGCGCAACAAGCTGCGCTACGACCATTTCGCGCCCTCGGGCAGCGGACCCAAGGAGCGGCGCATGGCCATCCTGGGCTTCCACGGGCCGCGCGATTTCCTGTACAGCGCCCTGAACGACACCGAAGCCGCCTGGCTCAAGGCCTGCGACGCCGTCAAGCCTGCCGACCTCCTGGAGCGGCATCGCCACAACCTGCCCGAATGGCTGGTGGCGCCGCTCAAGGCCCAGCTGGGCGACGAGTTCTGGCCCCTGTCCGAGTCCCTGCTTCGGCCGGCGCCGCTGGATTTGCGGGTCAATGCCCTGACCGACAAGCGCCCGGACGTCCAGAAGGGGCTCAAGCTGGCCGGCATCCAGGCCACGCCCACAGCCTATTCGCCCTGGGGGCTGCGCATCGAAGGCAAGCCGGCGCTGACCCGCCTGGACGCCTTTGCCCGCGGCGCCATCGAAGTGCAGGACGAAGGCTCCCAACTGCTGGCGCTGCTGCTGGACGCCAAGCGTGGCGAGATGGTGGTCGATTTCTGCGCCGGCGCCGGCGGCAAGACCCTGGCCATCGGCGCCGCCATGCGCAGCACCGGGCGCCTTTACGCCTTCGACGTTTCGGCGCACCGGCTGGATGCGCTCAAGCCGCGGCTGGCCCGCAGCAAGCTGTCGAACGTGCATCCGGCGGCCATTGCGCACGAGCGCGACGACCGGGTCAAGCGGCTGGCCGGCAAGATCGACCGGGTTCTGGTCGACGCCCCGTGCTCCGGCCTGGGCACCCTCCGGCGCAACCCCGACCTGAAATGGCGCCAGTCGGTGCAATCCGTGGCCGAACTCACGGTCAAGCAGGCGGCCATCCTGCAAAGTGCGGCGCGCCTGGTGAAATCGGGCGGGCGGCTGGTGTATGCCACCTGCAGCGTGCTGCCCGAGGAAAACGAGGCCATTGCCGAGGCCTTTGGCGCCGCCAACCCCGATTTCGAGCCGCAGGAGGCCGGCGAGCTTCTCGCCGCCCTGAAAGTGCAGGGCGCGGCCGGGCTGTGCACCGGCGGCGAGAGCGGCACGCGCTACCTGAGGCTGTGGCCCCACCGCCACGACACCGACGGTTTCTTTGCTGCCGTCTGGAAGCGCAGGTAGCTGGAAATCCCGCCAAAAGGCCCCATCTTGGAATTCGCGTCATTTCTTGAGGGAAATCAAAGGTCTTTTTTGGGGCCCTCCGGTAAAATGACGGCTTCAACCTAAGAGCCGTGCCTTCGTGCGGCCATGGAGAACCAAAGTTGTTTTTTACTGATTCTGCTGTTGTGAGCTCTGTCGTCGACTGGCTCGCCAATGGCCTGTGGGATCTCACTTGGTGGCAGATCGTGCTGTACACCCTGGTGACCACGCACATCACGATCGCGGCCGTCACGATCTTCCTGCACCGCACCCAGGCGCATCGCGCCATGGACCTGGGGCCCATCCCCTCGCACTTTTTCCGCTTCTGGCTGTGGATCGGCACCGGCATGGTCACCCGCGAGTGGGTGGCCATCCACCGCAAGCACCACGCCAAGTGCGAAACGGAAGACGATCCGCACAGCCCGCAAACGCGCGGCATCGACACCGTGCTGTGGCGCGGCGCCGAGCTGTACCGTGCCGAGGCCAAGAACGCCGAGACCATTGCCAAGTTCAGCCACGGCGTGCCGGACGACTGGGTCGAGCGCAACCTGTACAGCCGCTACAGCTGGCAGGGCGTCGGGCTCATGCTCATCCTGAACCTGGCCCTGTTCGGCGCCCTCGGCCTGACCGTGTGGGCCGTGCAGATGCTCTGGATCCCCATCACCGCCGCCGGCGTCATCAACGGCATCGGCCACTATTGGGGCTACCGCAACTTCGAGGCGCCCGACGCGAGCACCAACATCTCGCCCTGGGGCATCATCATTGGCGGCGAAGAGCTGCACAACAACCACCACACCTACCCGACCTCGGCCAAGTTCTCGGTCAAGAAGTACGAGTTCGACATCGGCTGGATCTACATCCGCATGATGCAGGCCATCGGCTGGGCCAAGGTCAAGAAGGTGCCGCCAAAGCTGCAGATGGGCACCGTCCAGCCCGTGGCCGACGAAAAGACGCTCGAGGCCGTCATTGCCAACCGCTACGAAGTCATGGCCCGCTACGCCCGCGAAATGCGCCGTGCCTGCAAGGGCGAGATCGATGCGCTCCAGGTCAAGGGTGCCGACCTGTCGGTGCTCAAGGGCGCCAAGCGCTGGCTGCACCGTGACGACGACAAGGTGCCGGCTTCCGCCCGCCAGAACCTGGCCCAGGCGCGTGCCGCCCACCCGGTGCTCGACAAGATGGTCACCATGCGCGAAGAGCTGCGCCAGATGTGGCTCAACACCTCGCAGTCGCGCGAGCAACTCGCTGCCGAGCTGGCCGCCTGGTGCCACCGTGCGGAAGCCAGCGGTATCGCGGCGCTGAAGGATTTCTCGGTACGCCTTCGCGCTGCCCGCGCCTGATCAGGCATTGCCGCCAAGAAACCGACCCGCAAGGGTCGGTTTTTTTATGCCTGGACCATGGGCGGCATGGGCGGCATGGGCGCGCAGGGCGGGGCGGCGCGGAGGCTCCCGCCGATCCGCATGCCCGCAGAGAAGCGGGCAACAAAAAACCCGCTGGATCTCAGCGGGTTTCTTGCGGGGAAGAAGCCGAATTACTTCAGCTTGATTTCCTTGTATTCGACGTGCTTGCGCGCCTTGGGGTCGAACTTCATGATCGACATCTTTTCAGGCATCGTCTTCTTGTTCTTGCTGGTCGTGTAGAAGTGGCCGGTACCCGCGGTGGATTCCAGCTTGATCTTTTCGCGTCCGCCTTTGCTCGTTGCCATGATCGTGCTCCTTAGGCTTGGCCACGTGCACGCAGGTCTGCGAGCACGGCGTCGATGCCGTTCTTGTCGATCAGGCGCAGGGCTGCGCTGGAAACGCGCAGGCGAACCCAGCGGTTTTCGCTTTCGACCCAGAAACGGCGGTATTGCAGGTTCGGCATGAACCGGCGCTTGGTTTTGTTGTTGGCGTGGGAAACGTTGTTCCCGACCATCGGGCCCTTGCCCGTGACTTCACATACGCGTGCCATGAGGACACTCTTTCATGAACAGCTGGCACCACCTCGGGAAGGCCCCAGGGCAGTGGGTTTCAGCTTGACCTCGCCAGTAAACGGGTGGCGGTAACCCGGCTTTGCCTGTGCGCCAGACCCGTTGCAGATCTTGCGCGCCATTTTTGGCAAAGCCATTGATTATAGCCTGACTCGCTGGCGGGCGCTTATTCCTGTTCCAGGAAGCGCTGGGCGTCCAGCGCGGCCATGCAGCCGGTGCCGGCGCTGGTAATGGCCTGGCGATATACATGGTCCTGCACGTCGCCTGCCGCGAACACGCCCGGCACGCTGGTCATGGTGGCCATGCCTTGCAGGCCCGACTTGGTCAGGATGTAGCCATCCTTCATCTCCAACTGGCCCTGGAAGATATCGGTATTCGGATGGTGGCCGATGGCGATGAAACAGCCCTTGAGCGTCAGATCCTCCTTGCCGCCGGTCTGGGTGTTCTTCAGGCGGATGCCGGTCACGCCCGAATCGTCGCCCAGCACCTCGTCGAGCGTGCTATGCAGCTTGAGTTCGATCTTGCCCTCGGCCACCTTCTCATTGAGCTTGTCCACCAGGATCGGCTCGGCCTTGAACTTGTCGCGGCGGTGCACCAGCGTGACCTTGCTGGCGATGTTGGACAGGTACAGCGCCTCTTCCACGGCCGTGTTGCCGCCGCCGATGACGCAGACTTCCTGCTCGCGATAGAAGAAGCCGTCGCAGGTGGCGCAACCCGACACGCCGCGGCCCATGAAGTTCTGTTCCGAGGGCAGGCCCAGGTACTTGGCCGAGGCGCCGGTTGCGATGATCAGCGCGTCGCAGGTGTAGGTGCCGCTGTCGCCAGTCAGGGTGAAGGGGCGCTTGCTGAAGTCGACCTTGTTGATGTGGTCGAACACGATCTGGGTCTTGAAGCGCTCGGCGTGCTCCAGGAAGCGCTGCATCAGTTCCGGGCCCTGTACGCCGTGCACGTCGGCGGGCCAGTTGTCGACATCGGTCGTGGTCATCAACTGGCCGCCTTGCGCAATGCCGGTGATCAGCATGGGCTGCAGATTGGCGCGGGCTGCATAGACTGCAGCGGTATAGCCCGCGGGGCCGGAGCCAAGAATGAGTACCTTTGCGTGCTGGGTAGATGACATTGGGGAAAGCCTGTAAAAGATGTAAATACACGCCCGGTGCGTGTACATTTTCAAGAAATTGATGGATACGAAGTATCCGTGCCCGGTTCCAGCGGGCGTCACGATGTTTTCAATGCGCGCGATTGTATGAATCCATGAAAGCCGCGCGTCTTTAAAGAGGGGATCCTGAAGAATGTCGATGCTTTCCAACCTCGAACTCCTTCGGCGCGTGCCGCTCTTTTCGGCATTGACTGCTGCCCAGTCGGCAAGCATTGCCGACGCGATCGTCAAGAAGCGCTTCAAGCGAGCCGAGGTGGTGGTGGAGCAGGGCAAGAAGTCCGATGCGCTCTACATCATCCTGACGGGCCGGGCCCGCGTGATGAGCACCGACAACCGGGGCCGGGAAGTGATCCTCGCCACGCTTCAGCCGGGCGACTACATCGGCGAGATGAGCCTCATCGACGACGAGCCGCACTCGGCCACGGTTCGCACCGAGGTGCAGACCGACGTGCTCATGCTCGGGCGCGAGGCCTTCTCGCGCGTGCTGCCCGAGAACAACTCCATGTCGTTCAACATCCTGCGCGGCCTGGTGGCGCGCCTGCGCCATGCCGACCGCAAGATCGAATCGCTGGCGCTGATGGATGTATATGGCCGCGTGGCGCGTTCGCTGCTGGAGTTCGCCGTGGACGACGGCCAGGGCAACAAGAAGATCCGCGAGAAGATCTCCCGCCAGGACCTGGCCAAGATGGTCGGCGCCTCGCGTGAAATGGTCAGCCGCGTGATGAAGGACCTGGAAGAGCGCGGTTTCGTGGACACGCAAGCCGACGGCTCCATGCTCGTCAAGGACCGGCTCTCATCGCTCGCCTGAAGCCGCTGCTTCGCGGCCCGTCCTTTTGTGACAATGGGGCATCTGCACGGTGCCCTGCCAATGATTTGACTGCAAGGGCGCCCTCGCGCATTCGCGCGGGCAGGCCGCTGCTTTTGCCATGACCTATTCGCTCAACACGCTCCAATCCGCCGGCGGCGCCGCAGCGCAGCCCGCGCGCGCTCGTGCGCTGCGCTTCGCGCACGAGATCTCGCTGATCGCGGGCTTTGTCCTGCTCCTGTTCTGGCTGCTGGCCATGCTCAGCTACACACCGTCGGATGCGGCCTGGTCCACCTCCGGCACGGGCGGCGAGATCAAGAACTGGGGCGGGCGCATCGGCGCCTGGCTGGCCGATGGCAGCTACTACCTGGCCGGCTACTCGGTCTGGTGGTGCGTGGCTGCCAGCTGGCGCGCATGGATGTCGTCGCTGGCCGGCTGGCTGCGCGGTGCCGAGGGGCAGGTCGAGCAGCCGCCCAAGGGGCGCTTCAATCGCAGCCGCCTGGCGTTCTGGGGCGGGCTCATCCTGCTGCTGTGCGCCAGCGCCGTTCTCGAGTGGTCGCGGCTGTATCGGCTGGAGTTCCGCCTGCCCGGCCACGGCGGCGGCGTGCTGGGCTACCTGGTGGGGCCGCTGAGCGTGAAGTGGCTGGGCTTTACCGGCTCGGCGCTGATGGCCATTGCCGGCGGCGTGGTCGGTTC
>JAFECZ010000649.1 GCA_018241905.1 Pseudomonadota bacterium | reverse complement strand
CCGCAAGCTAGATGACGAAGCTTGTGTGTGTCCTTCGGCACACACAAGCGGGCCGGCTCCGCTGCGCTGCTCGGCGCCCAAGAGGCGCGCGGGCGCGCGGAGGCACACAGCCCTTTGCCGGGACACTTTGGGGGTGTTTTCGCCGGTGCAACGCACCGTTGGATCGGCAAGCGAACTGCGGCCCCACCGCCGTCGATACCGATACTCCGTTTCCAGGCGCGGCTCGGCTGGCCCCCGCCCCCGCCCCGAACACAAGCGTGGCCTCTCATGCCTTGACAGTTGGGCAACGCCGAGCGTCGCAACCCCTTGCATGGTGTCTGCAGGTTCCTATTGAAAGTAGTCGAAGTCCCGTTCATCGCGCAGCCGCCGCCGCACCGACATCACGTGCGCCGGCAACCGGTGCGGATCGAGCAGGATGTAGTGATGCCGCCCCCGCCAGACAAAGCGCTGGTCGGTCAGCAGGTCATGCATCTGGAACGGCTGGTCTTCCTCGATCCCTAACTCGCGCGGGTCCAGCGCGAGCCAGCCGGTCTGCGTGTTCCAGGGGTCCAGGTTGACGACAGTGACGATGACGTTGGTGCCGTCCGGCGACTGCTTCATGTAGGCGATCAAGTGGTCGTTGTCGATGTGCAGGAACCTCAGGCCGCGGTTGTCCTGCAAGGCCGCATTGGTGCGGCGGATCTCGTTGATGCGGGTGATGAGCGGGCGCAAGCCCGCCTCGGGCGACCAGTCCCAGCAGCGCAGCTGGTACTTCTCGGAGTCGAGGTATTCCTCGCCGGCCGTGCCGTTGCTCATGCGCGGCACATGCTCCATCAGCTCGTAGGCCGGCCCGTAGATGCCGTAGTTGGCCGACAGCGTGGCCGCCAGCAGGAGCCGCGACTTGAACACCGCCTCCTGCCCGCCTTGCAGCGCGGCATGCAGGATGTCGGGCGTGTTGGGCCAGGCATTGGGCCGGAAGTAGTCCTCGCCCGGCGCCTCGGTCAGCTCGGTGAAGTACTTCGTCAGCTCTTCCTTGCTGTTGCGCCAGGTGAAGTAGGTATACGACTGCGAATAGCCCAGCTTGGCCAGCCGGTGCATCACCTTCGGCCGGGTGAAGGCCTCGGCCAGGAAAATTGCATCGGGGTGCTCGCGCTTGACCTCGCCAATGACCCACTCCCAGAACGCGAAGGACTTGGTGTGCGGGTTGTCGACCCGGAAGATCTTCACGCCCTGCGCGATCCAGAACTCGATCACGCTCTTCAGTTCCTCCCACAGGCCCTGCCAGTCCTCGCTCTCGAAGTTGAAGGGATAGATGTCCTGGTACTTCTTGGGCGGGTTCTCGGCGTACTGCACGCTGCCGTCGGGCCGCCAGCGGAACCAGGCCGGATGCTCCTTCACATAAGGATGGTCGGGCGCGCACTGGAAAGCGATGTCCATCGCCAGTTCCACGCCCAGTTGCAGCGCATCGGCCACCAGCGCCTGGAAGTCCTCCAGCGTGCCCAGCTCGGGCAGCAATGCCTTGTGGCCGCCCTCCTGCGCCCCGATGGCCCAGGGGCTGCCGACGTCGCCGGGCTCGGTCACCAGCGCATTGTTGCGGCCCTTGCGCTGCACGCGGCCGATGGGATGGATGGGCGGCATGTACAGCACGTCGAAGCCCATGGCGGCCACCAGCGGCAATCGCGCGGCCACGTCGCGCAGCGTGCCGTGCGCGCCCGGCTCGTCGCCGGCCGAACGCGGAAACAGCTCGTACCAGCTGCCGAAGCGCGCGCGCAGGCGCTCCACCACCAGCGGCAGCTCGGCAGCAAAGCGCACCTCCAGCTGGCGGTCGGGAAAGCGGCGCACGGTGGCGGTGCGCTGCTCGTCCAGCGCGATGGCCTTGAGCGCCGCGGTGTCCATCTGCGCATCGGCGGCGCCCTTTTCCAGCACGCCGGCCCACTGCAGGAGTTCGTCCCGATCCGAGCCCTTGGCCCGCCCCGCGGCGGCGCGAATGTCCTGCGCGCCCACGCGCGCGGCAATGCGGATGTCCTGCGGCTCCACGCGCCGCCGCATCTCGTGGTGCCACGACTCGAAGGCGTCGACCCAGGCGACCACGGTGTAGCGGTAGCGGCCCGGCGCCGGGGCGACGAAGCTGGCATGCCACTCGTCGTTGTTGCGCAGCTTCATCGGCAGCTCTTCGCGGCGCGTGCCGCCCTCCTTCCACCACTGCAGCATCACGCGCGGCACATCATGGCCGTCGGTGAAGACGTGCGCCTCGACGGTCACGCGCTCGCCGGCCACGCGCTTGACTGCAAAGCGGCCGCCATCCACCACCGGCAGCACGGCGTCGACCACCGCGCGCGCACGGCCGTCGGGGGCATCCAGCGCCTGCGGCGAGCGGCCCGCGTCGACCGCGATTTCGTCGGCGTCGGCCTCGTTGGTGCGGCCCACGATGGCCTCGCGAAGGAATGACAGGCCTTTAGACATCGCGG
>JAFECZ010000648.1 GCA_018241905.1 Pseudomonadota bacterium | reverse complement strand
ATGGGCTTGCCGTGCGGCGTGCGGTGCGCCGCGCTGTGCCAGGCATCGCGGTAGCGCGCGAGTTCCTTTTCGTCGCTCGCGCCCTTGCGCGTGACCAGCTCTTCCAGTGTGGCGAGCCAGTGGTGGTAGTAGGTGTCGCCAAGGTCGGCGTCACCTTGCGATTGCGCCTGCGCAATCTGCTCGGCCAGTGCCTGCGCCCATTCGGGCCAGGTGAAAAGCCCCTTGGCATGCAGCGACACGGCCATGGCGAATGCGTGGGCCTGCCACGGCTCGTTGAACACGGGTTCGCTGCCGTCCCTGGGCATGCCGGCGAACAGTTCGTCGGGCAAGGTCATTGGGGCGCGGGCTCCAGGTAGCTTTCCCAGGCGTCGATGGAGACGGTGAGCCCCGGCTGGGCCTCGTCGCCCCACAGCGCCTGGCCGTCGAAGCACACGGTGTACAGCCATTGCGGCGCCTCGCCGATGAGCTGGGCATTGGCGTCGGCAAAAACGTGCGCGCCGTTTACGCGCTCGATGCGGCCGACCTTGCCTCGCGCATAGCCGGGAAGGCGGGTGTGATGATCGACTTCGATATCGCGCGTGCGAACCTGCTGGCCCACGGCAAAGCGGGCCGGCGCAGGGGCAGGGCGCTCGGTGGGCGAGCCCTTGGCAAGCGTCTGCGGCACGTCGGCGGCACGCAGCACGCGCTTGACTGCGGCCGGCGCGTGCAGCATGCGGCCGGCCTCGATTTCGTCGGGCAGCACCTGCCCGCGCTCGGCCATCAGCTTTTCCATGGCGGCCAGCCAGATCTGGTAGTAGCTCAGCCGCGCGTAGCCGGGCAGGGTCTCGCGGGCGCTGCGGCTGGCGTCGATGTTCCAGCTGCCGGTGGCGCCCATGGCCAAGGTCAACGCCAGGGCGCGGGGCTCCCATGCGGCGTGGAAGAGGTCGCCTTCGGCCTCGGGAACGATGGCGCCAGGCAGCTTGTGGCCGCCCAGGTCGGCATGGCTCACGTAGCTCATGCAATGCGCCCAGGTTGCCGGGCAAGGCCGGTGCCGATCATCGAGTCGCGCGTGACCAGTTCGGCCAGCGTCTCCTCGCTCCAGTCCTCGGTGCCTTCGGGGCGGCGGGGAATTACCAGGTAGCGCAGTTCGGCCGTCGAATCCCAGACACGGACGGCGGTGGAGGCGGGCAGCTGCACACCGAACTCGGCCAGCACGCCGCGCGGATCGCGCACGGCACGCGAACGGTAGGGGGCGCTCTTGTACCAGGTGGGCGGCAGGCCCAGCACCGGCCAGGGGTAGCAGCTGCACAGGGTGCACACGACCATGTGGTGCTGGTCTTCGTCATTGAACACGGCCACCATGTGCTCGCCCTGGCGGCCGGTGAAGCCCAGCGAGGCAATGGCCGCGGTGGCATCCTGCGCAAGCCAGTCGGCAAAGGCCGGGTCGCGCCAGGCTCGGGCCACCACGCGGGCGCCGTTGCGCGGGCCGATGCGGGTCTGGTAGGTGTCGATCAGCACGTCGAGCGCGGCCGGATCGATGTAGCCCTTTTGCGTGAGCACGGTTTCCAGCGCCCGCACGCGAAGGTCCATCGCGCCGAGTTCGCTGTGGTCCTCGTCGTGGCTGTGCTCGTGCCCGTCGTGATCGTGATGCTCGTGCGCCATGGGCGGATGCTAGCAGTGCCCGTGTCTGCTGGCATGCGCGGGCCCTTGGCGGGTTCTGGACGCTCGATCGCCGGCCTCGCGAGGCGCGGCTGCAGGCAGCCGGCCTGCGAACAACGGCGCGCGCCAGCCAGGGGGCGCGTTGACAGACCGACTGATCAGTCGGTAGACTGGGTTCGCTCGCCCGCTGCCGGGCGATGCGTTCGCATCGCAGGAAGGATCGGGGAATGAGCGAAGACTTCGCAGCCGAACTCCATCGCAGGGCAAGCGTGGCCATGCAGGCCGGGCGCGCCGAGGCACAAGGCCAGGGCAGCCAGGTGCCAGTGGCCCAGTACACGGACCAGGCCACCGCCAGCCGGGAACTGCGCCTGCTGCACCGCCACCCGCAACCGGTGGCCGCCAGTTCGTCGATGGCCGCGCCGGGCGCGTGGCTGTCGCTCACGCACATGGGCATTCCGCTGTTGCTGGTGCGGCAGGAGGGCGGCGATGTGCAGGCCTTCCTGAACGTCTGCCGCCATCGCGGCGCCAGGGTGGTGCCCGAAGGCAGCGGCAGCCAGGCGCGCGCCTTCGCCTGCCCGTACCACGCCTGGACCTACCAGGCCGACGGCGCCTTGCGGGGCGTGCCCGAGTCCTTCGGCTTTCCCTGCCTGAATCGGGAAGAGTCGGGGCTGCGCAAGCTGGCCACGCTCGAGCGGGCTGGGGTCGTGTGGGTGGTGCTCGATCCTTCGCTGCCCGCCTGCGATCCGGGTGCCCACCTGGGCGATCTGATGGACAACCTCGAATCGCTGGCGGGCCTGCGCGCGCCGGTGGGCTTCGCGCCGCGCA
>JAFECZ010000647.1 GCA_018241905.1 Pseudomonadota bacterium | reverse complement strand
AGTCCGCTCGTGGAGGTGGAACTCATTGGGCAACAGAGGCCGCCGGCATGATAGCCCTTGAGCACGGCCCTGGCCCTCGTTTCAAAAGTGAGGTCAGGATCGATCCACCTTGTCAGACCGGCTCGAGCACGTGGATCACACGGCTGGCCAGCAGGTCCTTCACCTTCGCGCCGTAGGCCTGCATGTGCGGCGCAACGCCGTGCGCTTGCAGTGCAGCCAGCGATTCCCACTTCTCGATCACCACGAAGGTGTCGTCGCCCACACTGCCCTTGGACGGAGGCAGGCCCTTGGCGTCGATGGTGGCCTGGTACTCGATGCAGCCCTGCTCGGCCAGAACGGCCGGAACGTTGGCCTGGAAGGCTTCGAGCACGGTGGCGCGCTGGCCGGGCTTGGCGGTGATGACGGCGACGACATGGATCATTGGAAGGGTCTCCAGCAAGTGGTGGGGTGGATTGAACAGGGTCCGTGCGCAGCCTAAGCACTTTGCAGCCCGCATGCCGTCGCCTGTGCATCACCGTACCAATTCTGGCCAGCTCGCGCGTCGGGTGCGTGTCCCGGCGCGCTCTGATAGCGGGACAGTCGCGGGCATCGGAGTACCACCCCGCGGGGCGGCTGCCGAGGCAACTCCTACCAGCGCCGCGCGACTGTCTATTGCAAGCTTAGTCGCTCAGAATGAAATGGGAATGACCAACACGGGGGAGACTTGGGTTGTCCCGCCCCGCGCCGGCCGTCACGCCGGCTGCGGCGACATGTCCAGCGGGCGCTCCTCGCGACCATCCGGATGGCGGGCGAAGCGGGCCGGGTCGCGGCCATGCACCGGTGCGCCGTCCGGCCAGGGCCAGCCGCCGAACTGGGTGCGGCGGTAGTCGGCCATTGCCTGTGCAATCTCGGCCTGCGTGTTCATCACGAAGGGGCCGTATTGCGCCACCGGCTCGGCAATCGGGCGGCCCTGCAGCACGAGGAATTCGCCGGCCGCATCGCCGTTGACCAGTTCGACGTCGGCATGGGCGTCCAGCTCGATGGCCGCGTGGCTGTCGATGGTGCGGGCGCCCACCTGCACGGCGCTGCCCTGGAAGAAATACAGCATGCGCCGCGTGCCCTGCCCTGCCGCGGCGGGCAGTGTCCAGCGCGCACCGGGCGCCATGCGCACGGTCCAGATGGCCACGTCCGCGTCGTCCTGCGCGGCCCACGAGGCCGGCGGGGGCGCCAGGGGTTGCAGCTCGGCACCGCTCGCGCCCGCGCCCGCATCCAGCGGCAGGCGCCCGGCGATGCAGGCCAGCTCCGTCTCGCGCCCCGCGGCGTCCAGCGAGCGCAGGCGCGGAATGTCCTCGCCCCAGAACATGGTGAAGTGCGGCGCGGCCATCTTGCTGCGCGCGGGCAGGTTCAGCCAGATCTGAAACAGCTCCAGCGGGTTGGGCGCATCGGCCTTGAGCAGCGGGAACATTTCCGAATGCACGATGCCGGCGCCAGCCGTGAGCCACTGCACGTCGCCGCCGCCGAAGCGCGCGGCCGCGCCCAGCGAATCGGAATGGTCGATCAGGCCCTGGCGCACGATGGTCACGGTCTCGAAGCCGCGGTGCGGATGGCCCGGAAAGCCCGGGACCACCTCGCCGTGGTACATGCTCCAGCCGTTCTTGCGGCTGAAGTCCTGGCCGATGTCGCGGCCGGCCAGCAGCGCCGGATCGGGGCCCATCCGGGCGTTGCCCTGTGGATAGGCATCGTCGTGATGGACGCAGAACAGGAAGGGGTCGATGGTGGGCCAGGGAAAGCCCAGCGGATGAAGCTTCAGGACGGGGTCGGCGGACACGGCAAGTCTCCTTGTGGCGTGGAGCGCAGGCAAAGGGCTGCGATCCGACTCATGTGGGGGCGCCGCGTCCGATGAAAAGCGCCGGCCGGCGCGACACAGCGGCCCAGCGGTGGAACGGCGGGGCCGCCCAGGCGGGCAATCAGTGGTGGTGGCCGTGCTCGCCGTGCACGTGGCGGTGCTCGATTTCCTCGGCCGAGGCGGCGCGCACGCCGCTCACCTTGACCGTGAAGCGCAGCGGGATGCCGGCCCAGGGGTGGTTGCCGTCCAGCAGCACCTTGTCGCCCTTGACCTTCATCACCCAGAAGATGTGCGGCTGGCCGTCGTCCAGCGTGCCCTGCAGCTGGCCGCCCACTTTCACCCCGGGCGGGAATTCCGCCTTGGGGATGGTGCGCACCAGCGATTCGTCGCGCACGCCGAAGGCGTCTTCCGGCGCCAGCGCCACGGTGGTCTGGAAGCCGGCTTCCTTGCCTTCCAGCGCGGCCTCGATCTTGGGCAGCGTGTTGTCGTAGCCGCCGTGCAGGTAGACCATCGGGTCCTTGCTCTGCTCCATCAGCTTGCCGTTGGCGTCGTTCACCTTGTATTGGAGGGTGACGACGGTGTCTTTGGTGATTTGCATAGGGGCGCAATTGTCCCAGAGCAGGCCGGAATGTGCCCGGGGC
>JAFECZ010000646.1 GCA_018241905.1 Pseudomonadota bacterium | reverse complement strand
GGGCGCAGCTCGATGGTGTCGCCCATGTTCATCTGGTTCACGTCCAGCTCGATGGGCAGCGAGCCGGCGTCTTCCATGGTGTTGTAGAAGATGGGCGCGATCTTGGAGCCCAGGCAGATGCCGCCGAACTTCTTGTTGGGGATGAAGGGGATGTCCTCGCCCGTCCACCACAGCACGCTGTTGGTGGCCGACTTGCGCGACGAACCGGTGCCCACCACGTCGCCCACATAGGCAACCGGCAGGCCGCGGGCGACCAGGTCCTGGATGAACTTGACCGGGCCGCGCTTGCCGTCTTCTTCCGGCGTGAAGGGCGCGCCTTCGCGCTTGTTCTTCAGCATGGCCAGCGCGTGCATCGGGATGTCGGGGCGCGTGGTGGCGTCGGGCGCGGGCGACAGGTCGTCGGTGTTGGTTTCGCCAGGCACCTTGAACACCGTGAAGGTGATGCTCTGCGGCACTTCGGGGCGGCTGGTGAACCACTCGGCGTCGGCCCAGCTCTGCAGCACGGCCTTGGCGTTGGCATTGCCCTTGTCGGCCAGTTCCTTCACGTCGTGGAACTGGTCGAACATCAGCAGCGTCTTCTTCAGGCCGTTGGCGGCCACGGCGCCCACTTCGGCGTCCGAGAGCAGGTCGATCATCGGACCGATGTTGTAGCCGCCCAGCATGGTGCCCAGCAGTTCGGTGGCACGGGCACGCGAGATCAGCGAGCACTTCTCGCTGCCGTGCGCCACGGCAGCCAGGTAGCTGGCCTTGACCTTGGCCGCGTCGTCCACGCCGGCGGGCACACGGTTCGTGAGCAGGTCGACCAGGAACTCACCCTCCTTGGCGTCGACGGGCTTCTTCAGCAGCTCGATCAGCTCGCCGGTCTGCTGCGCAGTGAGCGGCAGCGGCGGAATGCCGAGGGCGGCACGCTCGGCGACATGGGCACGGTAGGCTTGCAACATCTTTTTTCTCTTTCGGGTTCTCGGAACTCTGGCGGCCTATGCAAGAGGCGGGCCGCCGACGCCGTGGGGCACGTTGGAGCCGTTGTTAGCGCTTGGGTGCGTCCGCACCTTCGAACAGGCTCTTGGGCGGGTTCTTCTTCATTTCTTCCTCGACCGCCACCTGCTGCGCGGCCTTGCAGTCGTCGGCCAGGCGCTCGCCCTTCTTCTGGCTCATGAGCATGGACTTGTTGCCCAGCTGCAGCCACATGGCTTCGGCGCGCGGGTCTTCCAGGCGGATCGCGCCGGTGCGGCTGTTGACCGGGTGCATGCGGAACTTCTGCTTGCCCAGCGACAGGTTGAAGAAGCCTTCCTTGTTCGGGTCGGCTTCGATGTTCACGCTGGCACCCAGTTCGCACTTGATGTTGCCGGTGATGACCGACTTGGCGGCCGTCAGGTCATCGGGCGTGAGCACCACGTTGGTGTCGTCGGAGATGGGATGGGCTTCCTCGATTTCCTTGATGATGGGCTTGGGCACCACCTTCTGCGTGACCCGCTTGCCTGCCGTGGGCGCCTTGTAGGGCTTGGCGGTGGTGCCCGAGGAGGTCTGGGCGGTCGCGACAAGCGGCAGGGCCAGGGCCAGTGCTGCAGCGAGGACGATTTTTTTCATGTGGGCTTCCTTCCTTGATGAGAAAAGCTGAGGTCTGGGTTGTGGTGGTTCAAGCCTGCGCGCTGGAGAACCAGGCGCGGGCCATCGTTGGCAGGTTGCGGCCCGTGGCATGGGCGCGCTCCAGCACCTGCCAGTAGAGCCGATAACTGGCGCGGTCATGTAACACCCCGTCGAAACTCACCGGCGCCCACTCGGCGGCAATGGCGGCCTCGATGAGCCGCGTGGCGGTCTCGATCTGGCGCTCGCCGGGTGCGAAGGCATCCAGGATGGGACGGATCTGGTTGGGGTGGATGCTCCACATGCGCGTGTAGCCGAACTCGTCGGCCGCGCGGCGCGCGGCGGCGCGCATGGCATCGACGTCGCTGAACTCGGTGACCACGCAGTGCGACGGCACCTTGCCATACGCGTGCGCTGCCGATGCGATCTCGAGCTTGGCCCGCACCACCAGCGGATGGCTGAACTGGCCCGCAGCCGCCATGCCTTCGGCAGGAATGGCGCCGGCATGCGCCGAGACGAAATCCATGAGCCCGAAGCTGAGCGACTGCACGCGCGGATGCGCGGCAATGTCGAAGGCGTTGCGCACCGCCAGCGGCGATTCGATCAGCACCTGCAGCGGCAGCGCGGTGGCACCGGCGGCATCGAGCGCGGCTGCCGCACGCGCCACGTCGCCGGCCGACTCGACCTTGGGCACCATGATGTGGCACAGCTGCTTGCCGGCCCGGCCGGCAATGGCGGCAATGTCGGAATCGAAGGAAGGATGGTCGACCGGGTGGACTCGAACCGCGACGCGCATGCCGGGTGCGGCGGCCAGTGCCAGCTCGGTCACCAGCTGCGCATGCTCTGCCTCGCCGCCCACAGGGGCGCCGTCTTCGCAGTCGAGCGTCACG
>JAFECZ010000645.1 GCA_018241905.1 Pseudomonadota bacterium | reverse complement strand
GATCGTATCGATCAGGCCGGCTGCCAGCCAGGCTGCGCCCATGCCAAGGAAGATGCCCGCGCCGCCCAGGCGGGGTACATGGCCGGCATGAAAGCGCTGCGGCATGTCCTTGCTGTAGCGGCGGGCATGACGGCGGGCGCGCCGCATGAAGCCGAGCACGGCCATGGCGGCGACGAGAAAACTGATGACGATCAGGGCAAGCATGTAAAGGGGTTGCGGATTTCCCTAGAATTTCCGAGCGAAATTAGACCATGCAAAGCACTACCCCCGTCCGCGACGCCAAGCCAGTCACCGTATCGATCGTCAGTCACGGGCAGTTGGAGATGATCCTGCCGCTGCTGGAGCAATTGAACCGGTTCAGCGCGGACCTTCTGGCCAAGGTGGTGCTTACCCACAACCTGCCCGAGCCCGACCTGCTGGCGGGACGCAGCTTCGGATTCGAGCTGCAGCGCATCCACAACTCCGTGCCGCTGGGATTCGGGGCCAACAACAACCAGGCGTTCAAGCATTGCGAGTCGGGGTGGTTCCTGGTGCTCAATCCGGACATCCGCTTCGATGGCGAGGTGCTGGGGCCGCTGATCGGCCAGGCTGCCGCGCGCACCGGCCTGATGGCGCCACGGATCCTCGAGCCCGGCAAGACCGAGCCGGAGCAGCACCGCCGGATCATCACCCCGCTGGAGATCCTCACGCGGCGCAGGCCGGGCTATCCGATTCCGCAGGCGCCGGACTGGATTCCGGGGCTTTTCATGCTGTTTCGCAGCGAGGCGTACGGGGAAATTGGCGGCTTCGACGACCGGCGGTACTTCATGTATGGCGAGGACTTCGACATCTGCGCGCGGCTGCGGCTGGCGGGGTGGGAACTGCAGATCGGGGAAGCGCTACGCGTGCGGCACGAGGCGCAGCGGGCCAGCAGGACGAGCTGGCGGCATTTGTATTGGCATGTGACGAGTTTGATGAAGGTTTGGGGGTCGGGGGTGTTCTGGAGGTTGCGGCGAGCCCAGCCCAAGGCAGGGACCTGAGCCGGTCAACACCTCAAACCGATTCGAACAGGTCGCGCACCACGCCCCGGAATCCCCGCCCATACAAGTCATAGCGGCCAGTTGCCGCCTCGCGAAGCACGGGCGCAATTCTGGCCAGACGCGCAGCTGGCAATGCCGCCCGGAATCGCTGGTGCGCGAGCTTCCCCCTCACCTTTTCGCGCTTGGCATCCAATCCTGGGGCAGACAAGGCACCCAGTCGGTCGAGCAACTGCTCGGCCTTGCGCGCACGCTCCGCGTGCGTATTGCCGCGCGAAGCCAGCGCCTTGCGAACCTTGGCCGTGAAACTGTCCCGACTGGCGCCGATCTGATTGCCGCCATGCTGACGATAGTCAAGCAGCGGCGCCTCGATGACATCGACGCGGCCAACCGCGGCCGCAATGATGCCCAGCCACTCGTCATGCACCCAGCCATCTGGAAAGGGAACCGCCGACTCCAGCAGTCGCTTCCTGAACAGCGTTGCCGCGCCAGTCACCAGGTTTCGTCGCAGGAATACATCAAAAGCGTTTCCCTCGTGGATGCGGCGCAACTCGTCCGGAGTGACTTCCAAGGCAAAAAACAAGCTCTGCCCAAGATCTTCCAGCACTTTGTCGACAAGGCGGGCGTCGGTATGAAGGAGCAACAAGTCGGGGCGTCGATCGAACTCGGCGGCCATGCGTTCGAGGCGATCGGGTGGCCAAGAGTCGTCCTGGTCGCTCAATGCAATGAGCTCGAAACGGCAGGCAACAGCGGCCTGCTCGAAATTCTTGGTCACCCGCAGCGCCGGGCTGTTTCGCAAAACACGGAGCTCGATGTCCACGCCGCCGCGCTCGGACAGCGCCTGCCGCCATGCGGCCGTGGCGATATTTACCGTATCGTCGGTCGAGGCATCGTCCGACAAGACGATCTCGGATGGCGGCAAAGTCTGCAGGCAGATACTCCGGATCTGCTCACCAATATAAGAAGCACCGTTATGCGTGCAGAGGGCGACCGATATCAACGCAACTCCATAAATGTGTCGGCATGTTAGCCGCGCGAAGGATTGGGCGAGATTGTCCTGCAGCGGGCACCTTATCGGGCCCCCGTAAAATTGAAGGCTACATATCAAACATAAAGGACCAGCATGCGTTTGCTTTCGGTGGTGCTATCCGGCGGCGCGGGCACCAGGCTGTGGCCCGTGTCGCGGCAGGCATATCCCAAGCCGTTCATGCAAATCGGCGGATCCACATTGCTGCAGCAAGCCATTGAGCGAGGGCAGGCTTGCGGGACGGGGGACTTGCTGATCGTGACCAATCGCGATCACGTCTTCCACACCCAGAATGTGCTGGAACAGATGGTCGACGCGCCATCGACACAGTTCTTGCTCGAACCCAAGGGCCGCAACACCGCTCCTGCCATAGCGCTTGCTGCGTTGCATTGCGAAAAGCACTTTTCGCCCGACACGGTGATGCTCGTGCTTTCG
>JAFECZ010000644.1 GCA_018241905.1 Pseudomonadota bacterium | reverse complement strand
CCGAAATCGCGGATCGGCAAGAAGGCGAAGGTCGCGCAATCAGCTGTCGTAAGGGCCTTTCCCGTGTCGTCGATGGGGAAGGCTAGGATGAGCTCGCTCTCTCCGAGTTGGGGCCGTTTGTCGTCGGGTGCTTCGGTCATGGAAACTGTCGTCGCTACGCGCAGGAAATGCTGACGCGTATCGGTCGCGTCCATCCCCTCGGCTTGCCGGTGCGTTTCCAGTGTTACGACTCCACCATCGTCCTCGCAACGCATGGAGACGACTTCTTCTAGCGTTTGCAAGTCGATCTGACGCAGTTTGCGTAAGAAGAGCAACAGCCGGGCATCCAGTTCGGCCAACACCGCCGCGGAGTGGATCTCGCCCTCTTTCGCAGGCAGGATGATCGTAGTGCCTTCACTCGCAATCTCGGCATCCGGCGCAACCCAGGTCGGCACGATGTACCCCAGGTGTTGCTCCGGATCAGACATGTCAAATCGGAAGTGGAAACCGTTGGAGTGGATCTCGGGCTTGTTCGATATCTGGAATACGGACTTGAAGCCGATGCCTTTTTCTCCGATGAAACCTGCCCTCTTTGCCTTGGTGCTGCGCCCTACGCTGCACAGCGCTCGCACGTTGTCCTGCGTGAAACCAAGTTCGTTGTTCCAAACCTTCAGCGTTGGCGAGGCTACGCTGATCTGAATCTGGGGAGCCACGCCAGCGCCGTAGCTGTTGTCGTCGGCGTTCTGAATTAACTCCAGAACGAAGTGGGTCTTTGTGGAGTAAAGGTCTTCAGACAGCAAGCGAAGTGCGCTGCTCAAATCTTGTCGCAGTCCTTCAGCTGCCTCTGCTGCATCGGGGGATAGCGACATGCCGATCATGAATTTAGACCGCCGCAATTGTTCGATGAAGTCGCGACCTTCGTCGTTGCTGCGATCCGCCCCTTGAACTTGCATATGTCCCTCCAGTTGCAAGATACTGTAACGGGGATGCTCGGCAGGCGGGTGTATGTCCGCGAGGCATGGGACGTGCAAGGGAAGAGGCGCGGCGAGAGTGGACGTATAATCGGCGAAGATGATCCAGCGCGCCCTTGGCACGCAAAGCGTTTGACGGTCGCCTACGGCGAGTTGCTAGCAATCGTCCAAGTCGAAGCACGTCTGCCTCTGCGGAAAGAATGCGAGCTTCGAATCTTTGCTCCATCCGCATGTTCCCACTGAGCAGCAAGATGCGCAAAGGATGCTCGGTGAACAGGGCAACGCTGCGCAGGCGTGATGAATATCGAGAAGCCAGTGGCTGTCTAGCTTGCGGCCTTTGTCCCATCGAATGGCCGCGTGGCACATGGCATGAAGAAGCTGCGTCGGTACGCGCTTGGCCATGAAATCGGGTCGCAGCCGCAGGGCGTTGTAGAGCCCCGTCGATGGCCCCCGGGACGCTATAGGAAGATACAACGGTCGCCCGATGGCGTAATGATTGTCGCTCTCTTCATTGCTCGCGTGACTGCGACCCGGAGAGCCAAGCGAGCTTGACCTTGACGGGCGGCATCCGCATCCGCAGGCACGATACGTCCAGCGTATCGCCCCTCGTAGATCAGCACCTCATCGAATTCCTTGCCCTTTGCTTTGTGGATGGTCATGAGATGCACCCCTCGCCATTCCTTGGCGGCTGCGGTGAAGTGCTCCTGGAGCAGGGCTCCGCGAACAGCTTCAATGGCGCCCGCATACTGCCCTCGGGATCTCCAAAGTTCCGACAAAGACGCCCGCAGGTTTGAGCCCTTGTGAAGCAGGCGAAGATATTTCGCATCAGTGGCCACGCGCGACAATTGGCCAACGGCAGACGTCGCGAGCAGCCCCCGCGCAGTCAACCAGTCTTCTTCAGGATGGCCTGTGAATACGACGCCTTGGCGAAGCGCTGCCAGGCGCGCGCACTCGGTGATCAACGCTTGGCGATTCTTGCCTCGGATTTTTCCGGAGACCAAGTATTGGTCGATGGCGTCAGCCATGTCGAGTTCCGCCTGCGCAGGGCGTTTGGTGCCACTGCGGCCCCGAATGTGGGTATGCAAGGCGGAGAGTAGCCGCGCAGCCAGAAGCTCCGAAGGGCCTCCTTCCATCAGCGTGGCGATAACGTTTGCCGCAAGCGCCGGGGATTCCGCGTCCATCGCCACCTCGTGACGAAGGTTGGGCATCCGGTCGGACTCCGCAGAGAGGTAGTCGGACACCTGAAGCATGAAAGCCTTCGATGGAACGAGCACTGCGATGGACCAGACCGGCTCCTTGCGAAGTCGCTTGATTGCCTGGATGAGCTGGGCCTTCGCATGGAAATGTGGACCCCTGCCGTAATACATGCCGTACTCGACCACCGAGACATTGGCGTAGACGGCCCCCTTGTTTTTCCCGGTGAGCAAGTCCGAACCGTACGTGGCGATGTCGGTTCCGGCACTGCGATGGTTTTCCCCTTCAAAGTCGACTGACAAGGGGTCGAACTGGTCAACGAATTCCTTGAGCCGCTGAGG
>JAFECZ010000643.1 GCA_018241905.1 Pseudomonadota bacterium | reverse complement strand
AGCGGGTAGCTGTCGAGATACGCCACCTGGGCGCCGGCCAGCACCAGGCCGTAGTGGTGCGACTTGTGGCAGTTGCGGTCCACCAGCACGATGTCGTCGGGCCGCACCAGCGCCTGCACCACGATCTTGTTGCAGGTGGAGGTGCCGTTGGTGGCGAAGTAGGTGCGCCGGGCACCAAAGGCGCGTGCCGCGTATTCCTGCGCGAGCTTGAGCGGGCCCACCGGATCGAGCAACGAATCGAGTCCGCCCGAGGTGGCCGAGGTTTCGGCCATGAACAGGTTCATGCCGTAGAACTGCGCCAGGTCGCCGATCCAGTTGGAGTTCATGATCGACTTGCCGCGCGCCAGCGGCAGCGCATGGAACACGCCGGTGGGCTGCTTGGCGTAGTCGCGCAGCGCGTGGAAGAAGGGCGTGCGGTGGCGCTCGCCCACGCCCTTCATGATGGCGCTGTAGAGCTCGATGTGGTCTTCCTCGCCGAAGAAGATGCGCTTGAACACCTCGCCCACCTGCGCGGCAATGGATTCGACGTTGACGTCGGTGACCAGGTACAGGTCGAGCTCGGGCCGCAGCTGCGCGATCTGCCGGCCCAGCAGCGGGCCGCGCTCGAACTCGGCCATTTTCTCCACGCCCTCGTCCATGCCGTCCAGGAAGCGGCGCAGCAGGTCGTTGTGGTTGACCGAGCGGAACGGAAAGCCATGGCGGATGACCACCGCCTGCAGGTTGAAGTTGACCAGCGTGGCGATGAGCGCGTCTTCGAAGCTGGGCACCACCACCACGTCGAAGATGAAGTCGTCGTCGCTGGTGCGCTTGCGCTGCACGCGGCGGCGCAGGGCGTCTTCCTCGGCGGGCGACATCTCGTCGACGATGAGCACCTCGAAGTACGGGCGCGCCAGTTGCGCGGCGCGCTCGCTCTCGGTCTCGATCTGCGAAGGCAACTCGTTGTCGCTGTCGAGCGCACTGACGTCGTGGCGGTAGGTGCGGGCGGCCAGCACCCGGTGAATGCGGCGCGCGGCCTGGTGGGCGCGGGCGATTTCGTCGCGCTCGATCCAGTTCACGAGTTCGCCAAACACCCGCCCGCCGGGAAAGGCCCAGTAGCCTTCGACCGGCGCCAGTTCGCCGACGATCTTGCGCACATGCGCCAGGTGGCGCGCGCGGTCGGGGTGGTCGGCGGCCAGCACCGTGAGCCGGCTGAGGTCGTCGACCAGGCTGATCCATCCGTCGGCGCGCATTTCCCACACGCTGCGGTGGCGGCTCAGCGATGCGCTGCCGCGCTTGTCCGAAGCACTCGTTGGCTTCATCTTTTCGTCTCCCTGTTCAGGCCGTCGCCCTTGCCGGCGCGGCCCTTTGTTTGCTTTTCAAGCTTGCCAGAAGGTCCTGCGCAATCAGTCGGGCTTTACCAGCGGTCCCAGGCTGTTCAGGTAGGGAAAGCGGTCAGAAGTCTCGCGGCCGTAAATGTCGAACGTGCATTCACGATCCCGAAAACTCTTGAGCGGCTGGCCCAGGTTGCTGCGCAAGCCGCGTTCGCGCTCCCGCCGCAGGCGCGCAAAGTCGACATCGATGGTGATGATCTCGTTGCCGCCGTCGGCCTGGTGCAGCACATAGCCCGAGGGGTCGCACACGATGGATCGGCCCACGCCGCCATCGCCAACGCCGTTGATGTCGAGGAAGTAGACCTGGTTGGTGGCCGCCGACGCCCGTGCGATCGACAACTCGACGTCCCGGTCGATGGTGTCGGTCATGGTCGGGTGGAGAATCACCTCGGCGCCCATGGCCGCCAGCGTGCGCGTGGTTTCCGGAAACCACATGTCATAGCAGATGGAGACGCCGAAGCGGCCCGCGCCCGGCACGTCGAACACGCAGAACTCGCTGCCACCGGCCACGTCGCGTTCGTACGGGCGGAAGGGAAAGAGCTTGCGAAAGCGCGCGATGACTTCACCCGTCGGGTTGATGACCGGCGTGGTGTTGTAGACCACCGGGCCGGCCAGGCCCTCGGCATGCTCGAACATCGAACCGGGGATGAGCCACAGCCCGGTTTCGCGGGCCAGTTCGCAGAGCCTGGCCTCGGTGGGCCCGGGCAGCGGCTCGGCCCTGTCGTGCTTGGGGCCCAGCGGCGCGAGTTCGGAGAACAGCACCATGCGAACCCACGGAAAGCGCTGGCGGATGTGGCGCAGGTAGTTGCCCATGCGCTCCACGTTGCTCTCGTAGGCCGATACGTTCATCTGCACGCCGGCCACGCCGAAGGTGCTGCCGGCATCGCCAGCCATGTACGCGCCACTCATCGGTCCAACCCCGCCAGGCAGATGTACTTGATTTCGAGGAACTCCTCGAGCCCGTAGCGCGAGCCTTCGCGCCCCAGGCCCGATTGCTTTACGCCGCCGAACGGTGCCTCCGCCGTGGAGATGAGCCCGGTGTTCACGCCGACCATGCCCGTTTCGAGCCGCTCGGCCACGCGCATGATCCGGCCGATGTCGCGGCTGTAGAAGTACGCCGCCA
>JAFECZ010000642.1 GCA_018241905.1 Pseudomonadota bacterium | reverse complement strand
GAACTCTTGGATATCGGAATCAAGGTCGGTCATCTCTGAACCCTCACTGCTGCCATTGCTGACGCAGTTCCTTGCGCAGCACCTTGCCCACCGCGCTCTTGGGAAGCGAAGGCATGAAATAGATGGTCTTTGGACACTTGTAGGCAGCCAGCTGGCTGCGCAGACGGCCAATCAGCTCGTCCTGCGTGACCGTTGCACCTGGGCGCAAGACCACCGCCGCGACGACTCGCTCCACCCACTGCGGGTCGGGAACCCCGAAGACAGCGGCCTCAAGAACGTCGGGGTCCCGGAAGAGGTAGCCTTCGACCTCGGTGGGGAAGACGTTCTCCCCGCCGGTGACCACCATGTCGTTCTTGCGGTCGATGATGTAGAGGAAGCCTTCGTTGTCGAAGTAGCCGAGGTCTCCCGTCTTGAGCCAGCCGTCGTTGAGCACCTTTCGGGTGGCCTCGTCGTTCAGCCAGTACCCCTTCATCAGGTCCGTGCTGCGAACTTCGATTTCCCCGACGCCGCCGGACGCAACCTCGCCCGAAACGTCATCGACCAGGCGAATCTCGTGACCAGTGAACGGACGGCCGCACGAAGCAAGCAGGTGCTCGCCTTCGGGCTTCTGCGCTCTGCGGTGGGACTCCGGACCGAGCACCGTCACGACACCCGCTTCGGTCGAACCGTAGCCCTGCGCAAAGCCGCAGCGGGGAAACGCCAACATCGCGCGGCGCAGGAGGTCGGCTGGCATCGAGGAGGCTGCGTAGAACAGCAGACGCACCCGGCTCAGGTCGGTTGTGCTGGCAGCAGGATGGGCCAGGAGCGCGCCAATCATGGTCGGCACCAGGTGCACGTTCGTGATGTGGCGTGCCTCCATCTCGCGCAGCAACGTTCCAGGCTCGAACTCGGAGAGAAGCAGCGTCGTGCAGCCAGTGGCGAAGCTGGGGAACAGGTGGTACCACATGCCGCCGGCATGGAAGAGAGGCATGACCGCAAGCGTGTGGTCGTTGGGGACCATCTCGAGCATCTCGCTTGCTGCGGTCCTGCAGTTGCCGAGCGCACCGGCGTGCGTGATTGCCACGCCCTTGGGCTCACCGGTCGTGCCGCTGGTGTAAATCAGGCAGAGGACGTCCTCAGGCTGGACGCTCACGGTCGGCTCCACCGCCTCGCCGGTCGCGAGAAGAGCTTCGTAGTCGGTCCACCCGTCGGGTGTCTTTCCCAGCGCAACGAACTTCTTCACGGAAGAGAGTTGCGCCTGAATTTGCTCGACCACCGGAAGGTGGGTCTCATCCACGATGAGCACCTCAGGCGCACTGTGGTTGATGAGCTTCGCCACCTCCTTCGGTGCGAGGCGCCAGTTCAAAGGCACGACGATGACGCCTGACTTGGCGAGGCCGTAGACCTCGAGGTATTCCGGACGATTCTTGGAGAGGATGGCAACCCGGCTGCCCTTGCCCACGCCCTGCGCTGCGACTGCGGCGCACAGTTGATTCACACGAGCGTTGAAGTCCTTGAACGTGACAGTGCGTCCGTCCACGGTCTCGAACGCAGTCTTGTCGGCAAGCGTCTGCGCGTTTCCGCGCAACACGTCACCCAGCGTCCGGGCGGCAGCCAAGGTAGTCATCCCCGTACCACCTTCCCAGCCTTGCGCTCGAGGAAGTCGCGCAGGCGCCGTTTGGCCTCGTCGTCGTTCTGCGCAAGGGTGACCATCAGCATCTCGGTGAAGAGGCCCGACTGCGGGTCTTGCTCGACGATGCGCGGAATGGCCTGGATGACCGCGAAGTTCGCAAGAGGAGCGTTCTTGGCAATCTTCTCGGCGACGGCGACGGCCTTCTCCAAGCCTTCGCCCGGACCGGCCAGGTACTGCGAGAAGCGCAGCAACGTATGGCCTTCCTCTGCCTCGTAGACGCGGCCCGACAACATCATGTCGATAACGGTCGATGCGCCGAACATTCGAGGGAGGCGAACCGAGCCACCCGACCCCAGGAAGATGCCGCGGGTACCTTCCGGAAGCGCGTAGAAGGCGGTGCGCTCGGCGACGCGGATGTGTGTCGCGGCGGCAAGCTCCAAGCCGCCACCGATGACCGCACCGTGGAGCACCGAGATAACGGGCACCTTGCAGAACTGGATGGTGTCGTTCAGGCGCTGCCCGATAGCAGCCGTTTCGAAGCTCTCGGCGGTGCTGGCCTCTTTGAGTTCGTTCAGGTCCAGGCCTGCGCAGAAGTTGTCGCCAGCACCGTGCAAGACGATGCCGTGAACTTCAGAAGGGATGCTGCTGAACAGCGTCTGCAGACCGAGCACCAGCTCGTCGCTCAGAGAGTTGCGCTTCTCCGGCCGATTGAGGGTGACGATGGCGATGGCGTTGCGCAGCTCAACCTTGATGCACGAAGGCAGGGCAACCGGCCAGGCGAATGCTTCTTGAGTCATGAGAAATCCTTTCAGGAGCGCCGAGGCTCGTTGTTCTCGGCTGCTGCCTGCAGCCTCAGTACGTCGACGAGTTGCTGGTCACGCCA
>JAFECZ010000641.1 GCA_018241905.1 Pseudomonadota bacterium | reverse complement strand
GAGATCCTGTTCCGCACCCGCCTGTCGCAGGACATGTTCAAGGGCCTGGCGCCGTGGATGCAGTCGCTGCCGGGCCGGCTGCTGCACACCAACGTGGTGGGCTGCGCGATCTTCGCCGCGGTCTCGGGCTCCAGCGCGGCCACCTGCGCGACCATCGGGAAGATGACGCTGCCCGAGCTGGGCCGGCGCGGCTATCCGAAGGACATGGTGATCGGCACGCTGGCCGGCGCCGGCACCCTCGGGCTGCTGATCCCGCCGTCGATCATCATGATCGTGTACGGCGTGGCCGCGGACGTTTCGATTGCGCAACTCTTCATTGCGGGCATCCTGCCCGGCATCGTGCTTGCGCTGCTGTTCTCGGGCTACATCGCCATCTGGGCGCTGCGCCACCCGGACCAGGTGCCGCCGGCCGACACGCGCATGACCTTCATGCAGAAGCTGCACGAGTCGCGCAGCCTGATCCCGGTCGCGCTGCTCATCCTGGCGGTACTGGGTTCCATCTACGCCGGCATTGCCACCGCGACCGAAGCCGCGGCCGTGGGCGTGGTGGGCGCGCTCGTCATCTCGGCCGCGCAGGGGTCGCTGAGCTGGTCCACCTTCAGCGAGTCTCTGCTCGGCGCCACGCGGCTTTACTGCATGATGGCGCTCATACTTGCGGGCGCCGCGTTCCTGACGCTGGCCATGGGCTACATCGGCCTTCCGCGCCACCTCGCGGAGTGGATCGGCTCGCTGGGCCTGTCGAAGTTCCAGCTGATCATGATGCTGGCCGCCTTCTACATCGTGCTGGGCTGCTTTCTCGACGGCATCTCGATGGTGGTGCTCACCATGGGCGTGATCATGCCCACGGTCGTTGCGGCGGGCATCGATCCGCTGTGGTTCGGCATCTTCATCGTGCTGGTGGTCGAAATGGCCCAGATCACGCCGCCGGTGGGCTTCAACCTCTTCGTCCTGCAGGGCATGACCGGCGAGCAGCTCACCTACGTTGCGCGCGTGGCGCTGCCCATGTTCTTCCTGATGGTGGCCGCGGTGCTGCTGATCTATTTCGTTCCGGGCATCGTCACCTGGCTGCCCCAGCACATGAAGCTATGAGCGCATTCCCCGTGTTGCTTGCCATGGCCGCCATCAGCATGGGCGCCTCCCTGGGCGCATTGGCGCGCTGGGGCCTCACACTCTGGCTGGGCGTGGGCACCGTGCCCCTGGGCACGCTGGCCGCCAACCTCATCGGCGGCTACCTGATCGGGGTCGCGGTGGCGTCGCTGGCTCTCATGCCCGAGATCTCTCCCGTCTGGCGCCTGGCGCTGGTCACGGGCTTCCTGGGCGGGCTCACCACCTTCTCGAGCTTCTCGATGGAAGTGGTGACCATGCTGATGGAAGGCGAGCTGTTCACGGCCCTGTTCACCGCCTGCGTGCACCTGTGCGGCTCGCTCGCGCTGACGTGGCTCGGGGTGAAGACGGTGCGCGCCTTCACCGCGTAGCAAGGCCCCGGGCCGGCGCGGTACCCCTTCACCGCGCTGAGCCAAGGCGGAAATGACAAGACCGGTCGATAGAATCGACCGCGATGTCGCTGGTCCTCGTTGTTGCGCTGCCCTTCATCGCCAGCATTCTCGCGGCCCTGTTGCCCTCTGACGCGCGCAACCGGGAGTCGACGCTGGCGGGCCTTGTCGCGCTCGGATGCGCCGGCTACATCGCCTGGTTCTTTCCCCGAATCGCCAGGGGCGAGGTCATCACCGAGCGCATCGGCTGGGTGCCCGAGCTGGGCCTGGACTTCGTGCTGCGGCTGGACGGCTTCTCGTGGCTCTTCGCGATGCTGGTGCTGGGCATCGGGGCGCTGGTGGTGCTCTATGCGCGCTACTACATGTCTTCGTCGGACCCGGTGCCGCGTTTCTTCAGCTTCTTCCTGGCCTTCATGGGCGCGATGCTGGGCGTGGTGCTCTCGGGCAACCTGGTCCAGCTGGTGCTGTTCTGGGAACTGACCAGCCTCTTCTCCTTCCTGCTCATCGGCTACTGGCACCACCGGCGCGACGCACGGCGCGGCGCACGCATGGCCCTCACCATCACCGGCGCGGGCGGGCTGTGCCTGCTGGCCGGCGTGCTGGTGCTGGGGCGCATCACCGGCAGCTACGAGCTCGACGTCGTCCTGGCCGCCGGCGACCAGGTCCGCGCCAGCCCGCTGTACCTGCCGGCGCTGCTGCTGGTGCTGCTGGGCGCATTCACCAAGAGCGCGCAGTTTCCGTTCCACTTCTGGCTGCCGCGCGCCATGGCGGCGCCCACGCCGGTGTCCGCCTACCTGCATTCGGCCACCATGGTGAAGCTGGGCGTGTTCCTGCTTGCGCGCCTGTGGCCGGTGCTCTCGGGCACCGAGACCTGGTTCTGGCTGGTGAGCTTCACCGGCGCGATCACGCTTGTGCTGGGCGGCTATGCGGCCATGTTCCAGCGCGACCTGAAGGCGCTGCTGGCCTATTCCACCATCTCGCACCTGGGCCTGATCGTGCTGCTGCT
>JAFECZ010000640.1 GCA_018241905.1 Pseudomonadota bacterium | reverse complement strand
CGCCGACCATGGCCTCGTCGTTCCTGGGGTCGCAGTAGCGCATGAAGTACCAGGACGAATCCACGAAGGTGTCCATGGTGTCGGTTTCGCGGCGCGCGGCCTTGCCGCACACCGGGCAGGTCACGCCGGCGTGGAAGCCTTCGTGCTTGTTCAGCGGGTTGCCGCTGCCGTCGGGCACGCAGTCGGTGGGCAGCACCACCGGCAGGTCCTTCTCGGGCACCGGCACGGCGCCGTGCTCCTCGCAATGGATGATCGGGATCGGCGTGCCCCAGTAGCGCTGGCGGCTGATGCCCCAGTCGCGCAGGCGCCAGGTGGTCTGCAGGCCGCCCAGGCCCTTTTGTTCCAGCGCGTGCGCCACGGCCTTGACGGCCTCCTGGTAGCCCATGCCGCTGAAGTTGTCGGAGTTGATGGTGATGCCGCGCTCCTTGTCGGCATACCACTCCTGCCACTCGTGGTAATCGAAGTGGGGCTCGTCTTCCACCAGCACCACCTGCGTGATGTCGATGTTGTACTTGTTGGCGAAGGCGAAGTCGCGCTCGTCGTGCGCCGGCACGCCCATCACGGCGCCGTCGCCGTAGCTCATGAGCACGTAGTTGCCCACCCACACCGGGATCAGCTCCTCGGTGATGGGGTGCGTGACCACCAGCCCGGTGGGCACGCCCTTCTTCTCCTGCGTGGCCAGCTCGGCCTCGGTGGTGCCGCCGGCCTTGCACTCGTCGATGAAGTTGGCCACCTGCAGGTTGGTGCGGGCGGCATGCTGGGCCAGCGGATGCTCGGGCGCCACCGCGCAGAAGGTGACGCCCATGATGGTGTCCGCACGCGTGGTGAACACGTACATGCGGCCGTCCTGGATCAGCTTGCCTTCATGGTCCTTGATGGTGTGGGTGAAGGCGAAGCGCACGCCCTCGCTCTTGCCGATCCAGTTTTCCTGCATCAGCCGAACGCGCTCGGGCCAGCCCGGCAGCTTGTGCTGGGTGTGCTCGAGCAGCTCGGGCGCGTAGTCGCTGATCTTGAGGTAGTAGCCGGGAATCTCGCGGCGCTCCACCGGCGCGCCCGTGCGCCAGCCCTTGCCGTCGATCACCTGCTCGTTGGCCAGCACGGTCTGGTCGACCGGGTCCCAGTTGACCACCTGGGTCTTGCGGTAGGCAATGCCCTTTTCGAGCATCTTCAGGAACAGCCACTGGTTCCACTTGTAATAGCTCGGGTCGCAGGTGGCGACCTCGCGGCTCCAGTCGATGGCCAGGCCCATGGCCTGCAGCTGGCCCTTCATGTAGGCGATGTTGTCCATCGTCCAGGCGGCCGGGGGCACGCCGTTCTTCAGGGCCGCGTTCTCGGCCGGTAGGCCGAAGGCGTCCCAGCCCATGGGCATGAGCACGTTGTAGCCGCTCATGCGCAGGTAGCGCGTGAGCATGTCGTTGATCGTGTAGTTGCGCACGTGCCCCATGTGCAGCTTGCCGCTGGGGTAGGGCAGCATCGAGCAGGCGTAGTACTTCTTCTTGTTCGCGTCCTCGATGACGCGGTATGCGTCTGCCGACGCCCACTTGGCTTGGGCGGCGGATTCGACGTCGGCGGGTTTGTAGCTGGAATTCATGCGATCTAGGGGCAGGGGATCGGCGGTCGGGCTGTGCTGTACAGGCCCGCGCGGGGCCGAAACGTGCAGGAGGGAGGATTATCGCGGCATCGCCACCACCGCGCTGGCATGGGCTTGGCCCGATTTTCGCGTGCCAGAATGGAACACGAACCAGAAGGGTGCGCGATGGGCTTCGATCCAGGTTCCAAAAAAACAGGCTCGCCCCGAGAATGCAGCAGGGAGGACTGCCAATGAGCAGCAACAAGACAACAGACGACTGGTGGCGCGGCGGCGTGATCTATCAGATCTACCCGCGCAGCTTCATGGACAGCAACGGCGACGGCATCGGCGACCTGCCGGGCATCACGGCCCGGCTCGACCACGTGGCCAGCCTGGGCGTGGACGCGATCTGGGTCTCGCCCTTCTTCCGTTCCCCCATGAAGGATTTCGGCTACGACGTGGCCGACTACCGCCAGGTCGACCCCATGTTCGGCACGCTGGACGACTTCGACGCGCTGCTGGCGCGCGCCCATTCCCTGGGCCTGAAGGTCATGATCGACCAGGTGCTCTCCCACACCTCCGACCAGCACGCCTGGTTCGCCGCCAGCCGGGCCGGCCGCGGCGGGCCGCAGGCCGACTGGTACGTCTGGGCCGACCCCAAGGCCGACGGCACGCCGCCCAACAACTGGCTGTCGGTGTTCGGAGGCTCGGCCTGGCAGTGGGATTCGCGGCGGCGCCAGTACTACCTGCACAGCTTCCTGGCCGAGCAGCCTGACCTCAACTTCCACTGTCCGGCGGTGCAGGACGCCGTGCTGGGGGAGGTGCAGTTCTGGTGCGAACGAGGCGTGGACGGCTTTCGCTTCGACGCCTGCAACCACCAGTTCCACGACGCGCAACTGCGCGACAACCCGCCGCTGGAGGCCGCCGCCCTGG
>JAFECZ010000063.1 GCA_018241905.1 Pseudomonadota bacterium | reverse complement strand
CGGAGTTGAAAGCGCGGGGTTTCCAGAGCGACCCCGCGCAGCTTCGCGCCATCGACGCGCTGGAGCGCTGCTGCCAGGACTGGGTGGCCTACAAGGCCCAGCGCTCCAATGCCTTCAAGAAGCTGATCAACCGGCCCGACATTCCGCGCGGCGTGTACATGTACGGCGGGGTGGGGCGCGGCAAGAGCTTCCTGATGGATTGCTTCTATTCGGCCGTGCCGCTCACGCGCAAGACCCGGCTGCACTTTCACGAGTTCATGCGTGAAGTGCACCGGCAATTGGCCGAGCTGCAAGGCACCGTGAATCCGCTGGACGAACTGGGCCGTCGCATGGCCAAGCGTTACCGGCTGATCTGCTTCGACGAATTCCACGTGGCCGACATCACCGACGCGATGATCCTGCATCGCCTGCTGATGTCGCTGTTCGAGAACGGCGTGGGTTTCGTTACCACCTCCAACTTCAAGCCCGACGACCTGTACCCGGGCGGGCTGCACCGCGACCGGATCCTGCCGGCCATCCATCTGCTCAACGAGCGGCTGGAGGTCATCAACGTGGACAACGGCACCGACTACCGGCGCCGCACGCTGGAGCAGGTGCGCCTGTACCTCACGCCCAACGGCGCCGAGGCCGACAAGGAGATGCGCGACGCGTTCCGCCGCCTGGCCGAGAAAGCCGACGACGAGGACCCGGTGCTGCACATCGAGGCGCGGGAGATCCGCGCCCGGCGCAAGGCGGGCGGGGTGGTCTGGTTCGACTTCAAGACGCTGTGCGGCGGCCCGCGCTCGCAGAACGACTACCTGGAAATCGCCAGCCAGTTCCACACGGTGCTGCTGTCGGACGTTCCGTACATGCCGGTGCGCATGGCCTCGGAAGCCCGGCGCTTCACATGGTTGGTCGACGTGCTTTACGACCGGCGTGTCAAACTCATCATGTCGGCCGCGGTGCCCCCGGAGCAGTTGTATACCGAGGGGCCCTTGGCCCACGAGTTTCCGCGCACGGTGTCGCGGCTGCATGAGATGCAGTCGGCCGAGTTCCTGGCGCTGGAGCCTCGATCGGTCGACACACGCATCACATGACGTTCAGGCGCTTTCTTCCGTATCTTTTCGCTGTTCTGGCCTGGCCCGTCTGGGCGCAGTCGCCCGTGTCGCAGTCGCCCGTGTCGTCCATGTCCCAGGAGGACAAGGACGCGGCTGAAAAGTCGCGCATCGGCGACGAGCGAAAGGCCGCGGAAACGCGCTACGAGCAGGACCGCACCGTGTGCTACCAGAAGTTCGCCGTGCAGGACTGCCTCAACGACGCCCGGCGCACGCGGCGCGCCACGGTCGAGGACCTGAATCGGCAGGAGGCCGTCATCAACGACGCCGAGCGCAAGCGCCGTGGTGCAGCGGAGTTGGAACGGCTCGAGCAAAAGGGGGAGCTGTCGGCCGAAGATGCCGCCAAGCGAGAGCAGTCCGTGCAATCGCAGCGCGAGCGGGAGCAGCGCGCGGCGGAGCGTGCCTCCGAGCGCCAGTCGAAGGATGCGCAGGCCGCAGCCAATCGCCGCGACTTCGAGAACAAGCGGCGCGCTCATGCGCAGGAACAGGCCGATGCAGCCGAGCGCCGCGCCCAGGAAGAGGTGATGCGCCAGCGCTACGAGGCCAGGCTGAAGCAGGCCGAACAGGACCGAGCCGAACTCGAGAAGCGCAACGCCCAGCGCACCAAGCCGCGCTCCGCGCCGCTGCCGACGCCGCCCTGAGGCGCTGGCGGGGAAGGGCGCCTCAGCCCTCGCCCTTGGGCAGGGGCTCGAGCTTGAGGATGGCCACCGAGATGTTGTCGCCCCCGCCCTGCGCGCGCACCCGCGCCTCTTCGATGAGCAGCTCGACCGACTCGCGCGGATTGCGCTCGGCAATCAGCGCACCCATTTCCTCGGGGGTGAAGTAGTGCCACAGGCCATCGCTGCAGGCCATGAGCGCGTCGCCCGGCCGCAGGTGGTCGATGGCGTGGATGTCGATGGGCGGCGCCGCGGTGGACATGCCCAGGCAGCCCAGCAGGATGTTGGCCTGCGGGTGGTCGTCCATCTCGTCTTCGGCGATTTCGCCGCGGTCCACCAGAGCCTGCACGTAGGAATGGTCGCGCGTGCGCTTGATCATCCGGCCGTTGCGAAACTGGTAGATGCGCGAGTCGCCCACGTGGATCCAGGTGCAGTCGCCGCGCGGATTCATGACGAAGGCCGCCACGGTGCTGTGCGGCTCCTGCTCCGCCGAAACGGCCGTGAGCTTGATCACGGTGTGCGCGTCTTCCACCATCTGCTTGAGCAGCTTGCTGGGGCTGTCGGTTTCGGGCGAATACTTCGCGAAGAGCTGGCGTGCCGTCATCAGCACCTGGTCGGACGCCTTGCGCCCGCCGCTGCGGCCACCCATGCCGTCTGCCACCACGGCCATCAGGCACCCCTTGGCATGGGGATGGCCGATCATCATGACCTGGTCCTGCTGGTAGGGACGGTCGCCGCGGTGAAGGCCGCTGGCGGCAGCTAGTCGAAAGCCTCGTGTCATCGGTGCGCAGGCGCCGGTGGCGCTGAGTGCCTTTCTTGCGTCGTGGTGATTGGACTATTATCAAGCGAACAGGGTCCGCGTCCCATCTCAGTGTGCGCGCGGCGCAACTTTGGATTCCAATCTCCACTCCATCTCTCGCCAATTGATCGAATGCCGCATGGAACATGCGGACCTGGACGCCACCATCGATCGCCTGGCCGAGACCGCCCAACCCGACGAACTGCTGCTGCGACGGCTGAAAAAACGCCGTCTCGCCCTGCGAGACCAGATCGCCCGGCTTGAACGCGAACTCGACCCCCAAGAGCCCGCTTGATGATTCCATTGGAAGACCGTGTGCGCGAAGTCTTTGCGCACGGAGGCGCACTGTCTCGCGCAGCCGAGCAGTTTCGCGAGCGCGACGGGCAGACCCGCATGGCCCTGGCCGTGGCGCAGGTCATCGAGGAGGGCGGTCCGCTGGTGGTCGAGGCGGGTACTGGCGTGGGCAAGACCTTCTCCTACCTGGTGCCGGCGCTGCTCAGCGGCGAGCGAGTGCTGCTTTCCACCGCCACGAAAGCGCTGCAAGACCAGCTCTACGGGCGCGACCTGCCCCGCCTGGTCGAGGCGCTCGGCCTGCCGGTGCGAACCGCGCTGCTCAAGGGGCGCGCAAGCTACCTGTGCCTGCATCGGCTGGAACTGGCCCGGCGCGATGCTTCGCCCGAGCGGGCCTCGCAGCGGGCCCTGGCCAAGATCGAGCAGTGGTCGCAAGCGACCCGCACCGGCGACCTGGCCGAGTTGCCGGGGCTGGACGAGCGCTCGCCCATCATCCCCCTGGTCACCTCTACCCGCGAGAACTGCCTGGGGGCCCAGTGTCCGCAGTTTCGCGCCTGCCACGTGAACCTTGCGCGGCGCGAGGCGCTCGCGGCCGATGTGGTGGTGGTCAACCACCATCTGTTCTTTGCCGACCTGTCCGTGCGCGAATCGGGCATGGCCGAGCTCCTGCCCACGGTGCGGGTGGTGGTGTTCGACGAGGCCCATCAGCTCAACGAGACCGGCGTGCAGTTCCTCGGCGTGCAGTTGGGCAGTGCGCAGGCGCTCGATTTCTCGCGCGACGTGCTGGCCGCCGGCCTTCAGCACGCACGCGGCCTGGTCGACTGGCAGACCCTTGCCGCAGGCGTGGAGCGCGCCGCGCGCGAACTGCGGCTTTGCGCCGGCAAGCAGTGGCCGGGGACCAAGCTGCGATGGACCGACGAAGCGCCCGAGGGCATTGCGCCAGGGCCGTGGCAGAACGCGCTGGA
The DNA here is from genome assembly GCA_018241905.1 of Pseudomonadota bacterium. Taxonomy (GTDB): domain Bacteria; phylum Pseudomonadota; class Gammaproteobacteria; order Burkholderiales; family Burkholderiaceae_C; genus Variovorax. The sequence continues at coordinate 12,857 of JAFECZ010000063.1, read as the reverse complement.
CGAGCTTCAGCAGGCTTTCGAGCACGCGGCCGACGGGCTGGCCATGGTCAGCGAGCTCTCGCCCGATTTCGTGCGCCTGCACGAGCGTGCCGTCGAGCTCGCCGGGCGCGGCGAGCGCTTCGCCCAGCCCTGCGCACCCGAGTCCGTGCGCTGGGTGGACGTGGGCAACCAACTGCGCCTGGTGGAGTCGCCGCTGGACATCGCCCACGCAGTGAAGCGGCGCATGCTCAAGACCGACTCGCCGCCGCCAGCGGAAGAAGAGGGCGGCCAGAGCCGCCGCAGCTGGATCTTCACCTCTGCCACCCTGGGCGACGAGCCGCAGCTGCGGTGGTTCACCGAGCCCTGCGGCCTGGAAGATGCGGCGGTGCTGCGCGTCTCCAGCCCCTTCGACTACTTGGAGCAGGCGGCGTTGTACGTGCCGCGCAACTTTCCCAAGCCCAACGACCCTTCGCACAGTGCGCAAGTGGCAAGGCTTGCCGGACGGGGTGCTGCGCTGCTCGGCGGCCGAACGCTTGTGCTCACGACCACCCTGCGCGCCTTGCGCACCATCGGCGACGACCTGCGCCGGCAGTTCGAGCAGGGCGATGCCGCCCGTACGCTGGAAGTGCTGGTGCAGGGCGAGCTGCCCAAGCGCGTGCTGATGGATCGGTTCAGGGAAGGCGCGGACCATGGCCGCCCGGGCTGCGTGCTCGTGGCCTCGGCCTCGTTCTGGGAGGGTTTCGACGCACCCGGTGATGCGCTGCAGCTGGTGGTCATCGACAAACTGCCCTTCCCGCCGCCGAACGACCCGCTGGTGGAAGCGCGCTCCAAGCGCCTGGAGGGCCAGGGCCGCAGCGCCTTCAATGACTATTTCATCCCTGAGGCGGCCGTGGCGCTCAAGCAGGGCGCGGGCCGGCTGATTCGCAGGGAAACCGACCGGGGCGTGCTCGCCATCTGCGACACCCGCCTGACCGCCATGGGCTACGGCAAGCGCCTATTGGCCGCCGTGCCCGGCATGCGAAGACTGGAAAGCGAAGCGGATTTCGACGCCGCGCTGAACGACTTGACCCAACAGGGCTTCTAGGCGGGTTTCAGTCTCGCACCGGGGATCCGGCTTTGCCGGGCCTCGGGTGGGGTCTCTTTCCTACCAGAGCTTCCACCACGGGTCATCCTTGGCCCGGAACCCCTTGCTGAGATATTGGCTTTGCGGGTAGTTGGTGGTGAGCACGCGCTGGGTGTCGTCGCGCAGTTGCGTCATGCCCAGGGCGTCGTACGAGCGCACCATGATGTAGAGAGCCTCTTCCACCGCAGGCACTTCCCGGTAGTCGGAAATGGCAAGCTGCGAGCGGTTGATGGCCGCCAGGTAGGCTCCGCGCGAATAGTAGTAGCGCGCCACGTGCACTTCGTACTGCGCCAGCGAATTGACGATGTAGTTCATGCGCGCACGTGCGTCGGGCGCGTAGCGCGAGGCCGGGAAGCGCGTAACCAGCTCCTTGAAGGACTCGAAGGATTCCTTGGCCGCCTTCTGGTCGCGCTCGGACAGGTCTTGCCGGGTGAAGGACGAGAACATGCCCAGGTCGTCGTTGAAGTTGACGATGCCGCGCATGTACAGCGCATAGTCGTAGGCAGGGCTGGCCGGGTGCAGCTTCATGAAGCGGTCCAGCGTGGCGATGGCGGCCGGGCGCTCGCCGCCCTTGTACTGCGCATAGGCCTTTTCAAGCTGCGCCTGCTGCGCCAGGGGCGTGCCCGCGGCGCGGCCCTCGAGCTTCTCGTACAGCGGCACGGCCTTGTCGTAGCCGCCGGAGTCCATTTCGTCCTTTGCCTCGGCGTAGATCTTGTTGGGGCTCCAGTTGGCCGTCTTGTCGACGTTGTCGCTCGCGCATCCGGCTGCCACCAATGCGGTCGCGGCCAGCGCGACCCAGCAGGGGACAGCCGATAATTTGGTGCGAAACATCACTAGAAGCTTTCGTGAATCAGGAGCCCCTAATTATATCGACCGACCCCCTGGACGAGGGAGCCGACGCCTGGGCGCAGGGCGACCCGGAGCAGGCCAGCGAAGTCCGCCCATTCAGCATTCCGGCCACCCACCACAAGGACCGGCTCGACCGCGTTCTGGCCGAGCTGATCCCCGAGTTCTCGCGCAACTACCTGCGCCAGCTCATCGAGGCGGGCGCCGTGCAACTGAAGGGGCGGGTCGTCACCAAGCCTTCGACCAGCGTCCTGGCGGGGGAGCCCGGCCAGGTCGAGCTGCGCCCCACGCCGCAAAGCCAGGCCTTCAAGCCCGAGGCGATGCCGCTTCGCATCGTCTACGAGGACGCCCACCTGCGCGTGGTCGACAAGCCGGTGGGCCTGGTGGTGCACCCGGCGCCGGGGCACTGGAGCGGCACGCTGCTCAACGGCCTGCTGGCGCTCGACCCGCAGGCCGCAACCTTGCCGCGCGCCGGCATCGTCCATCGGCTCGATCGAGACACCAGCGGCCTGATGGTGGTTGCGCGCACCCGCACCGCCATGGATGCGCTGGTGGCCATGATCGGCGCGCGCACGGTCACGCGCCAGTACCTGGCGCTGGCCCAAAGGGCGTGGCAGGGCGTCGCCACCCGCCACGTCGACGCCGCCATCGGCCGCGATCCGCGCAATCGCCTGCGCATGGCCGTGGTCGACCTCGAGCGCCATGCCGGCAAGCCGGCGCGCACGCAGATCGAATTGCTGGATGGGGGCGACGAGGGCTGCCTGGTGCGCTGCACCCTGGAGACGGGGCGCACCCACCAGATCCGGGTCCACATGGCGTCCATCGGGCATCCGCTCGTGGGCGATGTCCTTTACGGCGGTGCGGTCACCCCCGAGCTGGAGCGCCAGGCGCTGCACGCGTACCGGCTGGCCTTCGAGCACCCGGTGACGCACGAGGCCCTGGCCTTCAGCTCGATGCCGCCGGCCGATCTGCAGGCCGGGATGCGTGCCTGGGGGCTGGACTACAATCGCGCGTGATAGGCCCCAGGGGCCTTGGCGGCCCTTGCAGGCCGCCCCCTTGCGTTGCACTCGCCCATGTGCCGGCAGCGCCTCCCTCGTCCTTCCATCTGAACGCGCCGCCTGTAGGCGCTTATCCTGGATTCACGCGAACCATGAATACGGCGGATGCCAAGCGCATTCTCGAAACCGCCTTGATCTGTTCGGCGCAGCCGCTGCCGGTGCGCGAGCTGCGCGTGCTGTTCGACGACGAGCTCGGCGCCGACACGATCAAGACCCTGCTTGGCGAACTGCAGGAAGAGTGGACGCAACGCGGCATGGAGCTGGTCAGCGTGGCCAGCGGCTGGCGCTTCCAGAGCCGCCCCGACATGCGCGACCACCTGGACCGCCTGCACCCCGAAAAGCCCCCGCGCTACACCCGCGCCGCGCTCGAGACGCTGGCCATCATTGCCTATCGGCAGCCGGTCACGCGCGGCGACATGGAAGACATCCGCGGCGTGACCATCAACTCGCAGATCCTCAAGCAGCTCGAAGACCGCAGCTGGATCGAGGTGATCGGCCACCGCGAAACGGTGGGCCGGCCGGCCTTGTATGCCACCACCAAGCAGTTCCTGGACGACCTCGGCCTGGAGTCGCTCGACCAGCTGCCCCTGATCGAGTCGCCAGCCCAGCCGGGCGGTTACGCCGAATCGCTGGCCGGCGCCATGGCAGAGCAGGCGGCGCTCCCGATCGAGGAGCTGGCCGCAGGCGAGCCGGCCGCCGGCGATGCCCAGGCCCCGGCGCAGGCGTCGGCTGAAGCTTCCACCGAACCGGCGCTCCTGGAGCAGGCCGGGCCCGGGGAGCTCCCCGTCGCTGCCGCGCCCCAAGACACCACCCCAGAAGAATCCACCGCCGCCAACGTCGCGACGCAGGCCCTGGCCTCCAACGACCCGGCGCTGTCCGAGCCCTCTGACGAAGAGGACGACGACGCCCCCGGCATCGCGCCCTCCGGAATCCCATCATGACCCCAGAAGAACCCGTCGTTCCCGAGTCGGTGCCCGACGAGCAGCAGGCCCCGCCGCAAGTCCAGGCCGCCGATTCCTCGCCCGAAGGGGCGTCCGCCGCGCCCGGTGAAGGCAATGCCGGCGAGGACGCGCCGCGCAAGCGCCGCCCTCGCCGCCGCAAGCCGGAAGCCGAGGCGCCGGTTGAGGCCGAGGCCGTGCAGCAGCAGGACGCGCAGCCGGCCGCCCAGGAGCCGGTGCCGGAAGAGGTCCCCGCCCCCGTGGCGGTTGCGGCGCAGCAGCAAGACAACGACGAAGAAGAGGACGAAGAGCCCTTCGACGAGGACGAACTGGACGAGGAAGAGGACGACCTCGACCGCGCCCGCCGCGCTGCCGAGCGCGAGGCCCGCAATGCCCCCGCGCCCGAGCCGATCAAGTTCAGCGACGTGGTGTCCGGACAGTTCGACGCCGACGAGGAAAGCCCCGACGTCGCACCCCTGAAGCGGGTGCTGCTGCCCGAGGCCGATTCGCCCAAGCTGCACAAGGTGCTGGCGCAAGCCGGGCTGGGTTCGCGGCTTGAGATGGAGCAGCTCATCCTGCAGGGCCGCATCTCGGTGAACAACGAGCCGGCGCACATCGGCCAGCGCATTCAGTGGGGCGACCAGGTCAAGCTCAACGGCAAGCCCATCCGCTTCCGCATTGCGCCGCCGCCGGCGCGGGTCATCGCCTATCACAAGCCGGCGGGCGAGGTCGTCACGCACGACGACCCGCAGAACCGCCCCACGGTGTTCCGCAAGCTGCCGCGCCTGCAACAGGGCAAGTGGCAGTCGGTGGGCCGGCTTGACCTCAATACCGAGGGCCTGCTGCTGTTCACCAGCTCGGGCGAACTGGCCAACAAGCTCATGCATCCGCGCTTCGGCCTGGAGCGCGAATACGCGGTGCGGGTGCTGGGTGCACTCAGCAGCGAGGAAAAGCAGCAATTGCTCGACGGTGTGCGCCTGGAAGACGGCATGGCCCGCTTCGGCAGCATCGAGGAGGGCGGCGGCGAAGGCGTCAACAGCTGGTACCGCGTGACCATCTCCGAAGGCCGCAACCGCGAAGTGCGGCGCATGTGCGAGGCCGTTGGCCACGCCGTGAGCCGCCTCATCCGCATCCGCTACGGTGCCATGGTGCTGCCGCGCGGGCTCAAGCGCGGCGCCTGGATCGAACTCGACGAGCGCGACATCCGCTCCCTGACGCAGGCCGCCGGCGGCCTGGCCGAGCGCCCCCAGCAGCGCGGCGGCGACCAGGAGGGCGGGCGCGGCGGCAGGCGCAACAACAACAAGCGGCGCCGCGGCCCGGGTGGCAATGGTGGCGCCCGTGCCGAGGGCGGCGCGCCCATGCCCAACCCCATGGGCGGCGACGGCCAGCGCGGTCGCCGCAAGCGGGGTGGTCAAGGCGGCGGCCAAGGTGGCGGCCAGGGTGGCAATGACGGCCAGCGCCGCGGCAACGCCGGTGGCGGCAATCGCGGCGACCGTGCGCAGGGCGGCGCCCAACCCGATCCGATGAAGACCTCGCTGGGCTACATCGGAGCCGACAGCTTCTCGCGCCAGCGGCGCGACGGGCGTGGCGGCGGCGGCCCGGGCGGCGGCGGTGCCCGCCGTGGTGGTGGTGGCGGCGGCGGTGGCGGCCAGGGCGGTGGTGGACGCCGCCGCGGCCGCTGAGCAGTCACGCCTCTCGCTGAAAATTCTCCGGGTCTTCGCCCTGTCATCAGGATGGGGGCCTCGGCCCGGTTAAAATAAAAGGCTTTGTCAAGGCGGGGCAACCACAGTCGCGCCCGACGAAATATCTCCAAAATCAACGCTCCTGAAAGCTCTTTTCAAATGGCCATCGAACGCACCCTTTCCATCATCAAGCCCGACGCAGTTGCCAAGAACGTCATCGGCAAGATCGTCTCCCGCTTCGAGGCCGCCGGTCTGAAGATCGCCGCCGCCAAGCTGGTGCACCTCTCGCGCGCCGAAGCCGAGCAGTTCTACGCCGTCCACAAGGAGCGCCCCTTCTTCAAGGACCTGGTCGACTTCATGATCTCGGGCCCGGTGTTCGTGCAAGTGCTCGAAGGCGACAACGCCATCGCCAAGAATCGCGACCTGATGGGCGCCACCGACCCCAAGAAGGCAGCCGCCGGCACCATCCGCGCCGACTTCGCCGACAGCATCGACGCCAACGCCGTGCACGGCTCGGACGCGCCGGAAACCGCCGCTGTCGAAATCGCCTTCTTCTTCCCCGGCCACAACGTCTACGCTCGCTAAGACGAGGCCCGCCTGACGCAATGACGACGGTCAACCTGCTCGACTTCGATCTGGAGGGGTTGGCCGCGTTCTGCGAACGGCTCGGCGAGAAGCGCTTCCGCGCCACGCAGCTCTTCCGCTGGGTCCACCAGCGCGGCGAGAGCGACTTCACCCGGATGACCGATCTGGCGAAGTCCCTGCGCGAAAAGCTCGCCACGGCAGCGCATGTTCAGGCGCTGCCGGTTCTTACCCAGCACGAATCCGCCGACGGCACCATCAAGTGGCTGTTCGACGTGGGCGACGGCAACGCCGTCGAGGCGGTGTTCATTCCCGAAGACGATCGCGGCACGCTGTGCGTTTCCTCGCAGGCGGGCTGTGCGGTGGGCTGCCGTTTCTGCTCGACCGGCCACCAGGGCTTCAGCCGCAACCTGAACACAGGCGAAATCGTCGCCCAGCTCTGGTTTGCCGAGCATTTCCTTCGCAAGCACCTGGGGCGCGACGAGCGCGTCATCTCCAACGTGGTGATGATGGGCATGGGCGAGCCGCTGCAGAACTATTTGGCCCTGGTGCCGGCGCTGCGCACCATGCTGGACGACAACGCCTATGGGCTGTCTCGCCGCCGCGTGACGGTGTCGACCTCGGGCGTGGTGCCCATGATCGACCGCCTGGGCGCCGACTGCCCGGTGGCCCTGGCCGTGTCGCTGCACGCGCCCAACGACCCGCTGCGCGACGACCTGGTGCCGCTGAACCGCAAGTACCCCATTGCCGAGCTGCTGGACGCCTGCAATCGCTACCTGGCGCATGCGCCGCGCGACTTCATCACCTTCGAATACTGCATGCTCGACGGCGTGAACGACACGCCCGAGCACGCTCGCCAGCTGGTCGAGCTGGTGAGAAAGCACGCGGGGCAGGGCGTGTCCTGCAAGTTCAACCTGATTCCCTTCAATCCGTTCCCGGCCTCGGGCCTGCTGCGCTCGCCGCAGCCGCGCGTGCAGGCGTTCGCCAAGGTGCTGATCGACGCGGGCCTGGTCACCACCGTGCGCAAGACCCGGGGCGACGACATCGACGCCGCCTGCGGCCAGCTGGCCGGCGACGTCAAGGACCGCACGCGGGCTGCCGAGCGCATGGCGCAGCGCCGCGTCGCGGCCGATTCCACGCTGCGACCCGTCGTGGTCCACCCGGCCCGCAAGGCGGCCGGCCATTCGCACTCACAGGAGCGCTGAACCGATGAGCCTTGCTTTTCCGATTCCACGCATCGCGGCGAGCCGCCTGCTTCTGATCGCGGCCACCGCTCTGGTGCTGGCGGGCTGCGTGAGCACGACCACGACCAAGACAGTCACTGGCGATGCGCCCAATGCCCGCCCGGAACCGGAAGTCATCACGGACTCGGACGAAAGCCCGGCCCGCAAGCGTGCCCGCATCCGGCTCGAACTGGCCATGGGCTATTTCGAGCAGAACAAGAACACGGTGGCGCTGGACGAGATCAAGCAGGCCCTGTCGGCCGACCCCAGCTACGCGGCTGCCTACAGCCTGCGTGGGCTGGTCTACATGCGGCTGGATGACCCGGGCCTGGCCGAAGACAGCTTCCGTCGCGCCATTTCGCTCAACCCGCGCGATGGCAACGCCATGCACAACTACGGCTGGCTGCTGTGCCAGCAAAAACGCTACGCCGACGCCACCCAGCAGTTCACCCGCGCCATCGAGTCGCCCGGCTACACCGACCGTCCCAAGACGCTCATGACGCAGGGCGTGTGCCAGATGCAGGCGGGCCAGAAGGCCGAGGCCGAAAAGAGCCTGACACAAGCCTACGAGCTGGACGCCGGCAATCCGGTCATTGGCTACAACCTGGCCTTGCTGCTGTCGCAGCGCCAGGAGTGGACCCGTGCGCAGTTCTACATCCGGCGGGTGAACAACTCGCCGGCGTCCAACGCGGAATCGCTCTGGTTGGGGGTGAAGGTGGAGCGGCAACTGAACAACCGGGACGCAGTCGCCAGCCTGGGTGGGCAACTGCAGCGGCGCTTCCCGCAGTCGAAGGAAGCCTTGGCGTACGAGCGCGGAAATTTCAATGATTGAGCGGGCGAGCGAGTTTGGCGCGTCGGCGGCGGCGCCGCTGGTCAGCAGCGTCGGTGATACCAGCCACCAGAGTGCCGGAGACATGCTGCGCCAGGCGCGGGAAGCGCACGGCCTGGATGCGGCCGTGGTGGCCGCCGCACTGAAGGTGCCGGTGCAGAAGATCGAGGCGCTCGAAGACGACGACATCGACGCCTTGCCCGACCCCGTTTTTGCGCGTGCGCTGGCGGCCAGCATGTGCCGTGCCCTGCGCATCGACCCCAAGCCCGTGCTGGCGAAGCTGCCCGATGCCCGCAATCCCGGACTGCACACCCAGCCGGCAATGAGCGCGGGCTTTCACACCGACATCGAGCGCTCGAACGGCGGCGGCCTGGTGTCGCGCACGCTGCTGGTCGTCGTGGGCCTGCTGCTGGCGGCTGCCGCGGCGCTGTTCTGGCTGCCGCAGTCGACGCTGGACCAACTGTCCGCATCGGTCGACGGCATGCTGTCGCGCGCCAGCAAGACCGACTCCGCGCAGTCCGAAGCACCCGCTGCCAGCGGCCCGACGAACACTGCCGCTGCAGCGGCGCCGTCGGCAGCACCCAAAGCGGCCGCCGCCGCGGCAGCCAGTGCGCCAGCCAATGCGCCTGCAGCGGCTGCGGCAACCGCGGCTGCACCGGCGACTGCAACAGCGGTTTCCGGCGCGACGGCTGCATCGACAGCCGCGCCGGTTGCCCCCGGCGCGCCCGCCGCGGCCGCCGCACCGGCTGCCGCAACATCCGAATCAACCGCCGGCCAGACCATCGTTTTCACGGCGCGCTCCGAATCCTGGATCTCCGTGACCGAGGCGGGCGGCAAGCAATTGCTCTACCGCGTCGTCCAGACGGGCGAGACCGTGGCCTTGTCTGGCAACCTGCCCTTGTCCGTCGTGGTCGGCCGCGCCGCAGGGGTCGATGTGCAGGTGCGCGGCAAGGCTTTCGACCTGGCGCCGTTCACCCGCGGCGGCACGGTGGCACGCTTCGAGGTGAAGCCATGACCGATTCCATGCTTGAGACGTCCTGCCTGCCCATCGCGCCGGCCGCGCCGCACCCCCGCCGTTCGCGCCAGTCGCAGGTGGTTTGGGGCTCGCGCATCGTCACCGTGGGCGGCAATGCGCCGGTGCGCATCCAGTCCATGACCAACACCGACACGGTGGACGCCATCGGCACCGCCATCCAGGTCAAGGAACTGGCCGCTGCCGGCTCGGAGATGGTGCGCATCACCGTCAACACGCCCGAAGCCGCCGCGCAGGTGCCCTACATCCGCGAGCAGCTCGACCGCATGGGCGTGGACGTGCCGCTGATCGGCGACTTCCACTACAACGGCCACCGGCTGCTCACCGAGTTTCCCGATTGCGCGCAGGCGCTGTCCAAGTACCGCATCAACCCCGGCAACGTGGGCAAGGGCGACAAGAAGGACAAGCAGTTCGGCCAGATGATCGAGGCGGCCATGCGCTGGAACAAGCCGGTGCGCATCGGCGTGAACTGGGGCAGCCTCGACCAGGAACTGCTGGCCAGCCTGATGGACGAGAACAGCCGCCGCAGTGAGCCGTGGGATGCCAAGCAGGTCATGTACGAAGCCCTGGTCAGCTCGGCCATCGGCTCGGCCAGGCTGGCGGAGTCCATGGGGCTCGGCGGCGAGCAGATCGTGCTCAGCTGCAAGGTCAGCGGCGTGCAAGACCTCATCTCGGTCTACCGCGAGCTCGCGCGCCGCTGCGACTACGCGCTGCACCTGGGCCTGACCGAGGCCGGCATGGGGACCAAGGGCACGGTGGCGTCGGCCACGGCGTTGTCGATCCTGCTGCAAGAGGGCATTGGCGACACCATTCGCGTGTCGCTCACGCCGCAGCCGGGCGAATCGCGCACGCAAGAGGTGGTCATCGCCTCCGAGATCCTGCAGGCCCTGGGCATGCGGGTGTTCGTGCCCAGCGTCACGGCCTGCCCGGGGTGCGGGCGCACCACCAGCACCACCTTCCAGGAACTGGCCAAGCAGATCGACGACTACCTGCGCATGCAGATGCCGGTGTGGCGCCAGAAGTATCCGGGCGTGGAGACGATGAAGGTGGCCGTGATGGGCTGCATCGTCAACGGGCCGGGCGAGAGCAAGCATGCCGACATCGGCATCAGCCTGCCGGGCACCGGCGAGGCGCCCGCCGCGCCGGTCTTCATCGACGGCGAGAAGGCGCTGACGCTGCGCGGCGAGAACATCGCCAACGAATTCCACGCGCTGGTGGAGCGTTACGTCGAACAGCGCTTCGGCAGCGGCAGCAGCAACAACAAGACCCAGGTCGCGGAAACGGCCTGATCAAGACAATGTCCCAGAACCAAGCTCCGGGCGCACAGGCGCCCGTTTTTCCTTCTTCCAAGCCGGCCAAGGTCGAGAAGCTCACCGGCGTGAAGGGCATGAACGACCTGCTGCCGCCGGAATCGGCGCGCTGGGAATGGCTGGAGGGCACGGTGCGCGAGCAGATGGCGCGCTTTGCCTTCCGCGACATCCGCACGCCTATCCTGGAGCACACGGCACTGTTCGTGCGCGGCATCGGCGAAGTGACCGACATCGTCGAGAAGGAGATGTATTCCTTCGAGGACCGCTCGGACAAGCACGGCCAGGCCGAGCACCTGACCATGCGCCCGGAAGGCACCGCCGCCGTGGCGCGCGCGGTCATCGAGAACAACCTGCTGTACGACGGCGGCAAGCGCCTGTTCTACATGGGCCCCATGTTCCGGCGCGAGAAGCCGCAGCGCGGGCGCTATCGCCAGTTCCACCAGGTGGGCGTGGAGTCGCTGGGCTTTGCCGGCCCCGAGGCCGATGCGGAAGTGATCCTGCTGGCGGCATCGCTGTGGAAGGCCATCGGCCTGACCGACGTGCGGCTGGAACTCAACAGCCTGGGCCAGCCGCCCGAGCGGGCGCTGCACCGCGCCCAGCTCATCGCCCACTTCGAGAAGCACGCCGACAAGCTCGATGAAGAGGCTCGCCGCCGGCTGCACACCAACCCGCTGCGCATCCTGGACACCAAGAACCCGGCCATGCGCGAGGTGGTGGAGTCGGCCCCGCGCCTGCTCGATTTCCTCGGCCCCGAGTCGCTGACGCATTTCGAGGGCCTCAAGGCCATCCTCGACGCCAACGGCATCGCCTACACGATCAATCCGCGCCTGGTGCGCGGGCTGGACTACTACAACCTCACAGCCTTCGAATTCGTGACCGACCGCCTGGGCTCGCAGGGCACCGTGTGCGGGGGCGGGCGCTACGACGACCTGTTCGTGCAGATCGGCGGCAAGCCCACCCCCGCCGTGGGCTGGGCGCTGGGCGTGGAGCGCGTGCTCGAGTTGCTCAAGGAGCAGGGCGCGCAGGCGCCGCTGCCGGTGCCCCACGCCTACGCGGTGGTGCCCGACGCATCGTCGATGCCGGTGGTGCTGCGCACCCTGCAGCAGCTGCGCGACGCCGGCGTTCGCGTGCAGATGCACGCCAGCACGGCCGACGGCCTGGGCAGCTTCAAGTCGCAGTTCAAGAAGGCAGACGCCAGCGGCGCGGCCTTTGCGCTGGTGTTCGGCTCGGACGAGCTGGCCCGCGGCGAAGTGGGCCTGAAGTCGCTGCGCGACGGCAAGGGCGAGCAGGTCGCGCACCCGCTGGCGGAACTTGCGGCCCTGTCGGCCCACCTACAATCTTCGGCTCCCAAGGACTGATACACCGAATGGCAACCCATCTCGACCTCGAAGAACAGGAACAGCTCGACCAGCTCAAGCATTTCTGGAACACCTACGGCACGCTGATCACCACGGTCGTCGTGGTGCTGGCCCTGGCATTCGCCAGCTGGAATGGCTGGCAGTACTGGCAGCGCACCAAGGCCGCGGGCGCAGCCGCGCTCTACGACGAGCTGCAGCGCGGCGCCGAGGGCGGCGACATGGCGCGCGTCGAGCGCGCCCTGGCCGACATGAAGGACAAGTTCGGCGGCACGGCCTATGCGCAGCAAGCCGGCCTGCTGGCCGCCAAGGCGCTGCATGACAAGGGCAACGCCGAGGCCTCCCGCGCCGCACTCGCCTGGGTGGCCGACAAGGCCATGGACCCTGGCTACCAGACCATTGCGCGGCTGCGCCTGGCGGGCGAGCTGATGGACAGCAAGTCCTACGACGAGGCGCTCAAGCAACTGTCGGCACCCGTGCCCAAGGAGTTCGAAGCGCTGGTGGCCGACCGCAAGGGCGACATCTACCTGGCGCAGGGCAAGCGCGACGAGGCCAAGGCGGCCTACCAGCAGGCCTGGAACGGCTTCGAGCTGGGCTCCGACTACCGCCGCCTGGTGGAGATCAAGCTCAACGCCGTGGGTGTCGATCCGCAATCGCTCAAGGCTGCTGTGGCTTCGGCCAAGTAAGCAAGAAGAAAAATCTCAGGGTCTCGCAACATGAACATCCAGCGTTTCGTGCCTGGCAGCGCCCGCGTCGTGCGTGGCGCCGCCGTGGCAGTGGCCATCGCCGTCCTGGCGGCTTGCGGCACTTCCAAGCCCAAGCCGGCCGAGCTGCCGCCCAAGGCCGAAGTGCTGGGTGTGCGCCAGGCCTGGAGCTTCCAGGTCGCGCCGGTGGGCTAT
>JAFECZ010000639.1 GCA_018241905.1 Pseudomonadota bacterium | reverse complement strand
GCGAACAGCTCGGCCCGGTACAGGCCGATGGTCGAGAAAGTGAACTTGTGCGGCGAATCGGCCAGCGCGCTGCCGTCTGCCGCGATGCCGAAGTCGCCTTGGGGATGGTGCGCCGGATTGGGCACCAGCCACAGGTGGGCCAGGCGGCCGCTGTCGGCAAAGCGCGCCATCGCCTCCGGCGAAAATTCGAACCGCGGCGCGAAGACGTCGCCCGCAGCCACCCAGAACACCGGCGCCAGCCGCGGCAATGCGCGCACGATGCCGCCGGCCGTCTCCAGCGCGCCGCCGAAGTCGCGCCCCTCATGCGAGTACACGAGCTCGACGCCGCCTGCGCCCGGCAGGCCGAGGCGCGCCCCGAAGCGAGCGGGAATCTGCTCCTCCAGCCAGGCCGTGTTGACCAGCACCCGCGTGATGCCGCCGCGCGCCAGCCCTTCGAGCGTCCATTGCATGAGCGGCTTGCCCTGCACCGCCAGAAGCGGCTTGGGCGTGGCGTCGGTCAGGGGGCGCATGCGCTCGCCGCGTCCGGCGGCAAGCACCATCGCCTGCGCAGGCGGCGGCATGTGGGGGATCTGCATCGAATGCGACTCTAGCAGCGAGCGCAACAGGGCCCCCCGCATTCCCGACGGGAGGGGCCGGAGCCGCCCTGCCCTTAAAATTGCGGGTTCTCCCCAACTTTTCCCCCCAGAAAGCCAAGAAGATGGCCAACCAAGCCTTGATGGCCAACGCGATCCGCGCGCTGGCGATGGACGCAGTTCAACTCGCCAACTCGGGCCATCCTGGCGCACCGATGGGCATGGCCGACATGGCCGTCGCGCTGTGGGGCGATCACCTGCGCCACAACCCGGTCAACCCGCATTGGTTCGACCGCGACCGTTTCGTGCTCTCGAACGGCCATGCGTCGATGCTCATCTACTCGGTGCTGCACCTCACCGGCTACGAGCTGCCCATCCAGGAACTGAAGAACTTCCGCCAACTGCACAGCAAGACGGCCGGCCATCCCGAAGCGGGCATCACCCCCGGCGTGGAAACCACCACCGGCCCGCTGGGCCAGGGCATCACCAACGCGGTCGGCTTCGCGCTGGCCGAGAAGCTGCTGGCGGCCGAGTTCAATCGCGACGGCCACAGCATCGTCGACCACCACACCTATGTGTTCCTGGGCGACGGCTGCCTCATGGAAGGCATCAGCCACGAAGCCTGCGCGCTGGCCGGCGCCTGGAAGCTGGGCAAGCTCATCGCGCTGTACGACGACAACGGCATCTCCATCGACGGTCCGGTCAAGCCCTGGTTCATCGACAACACGGCAGAGCGCTTCAAGGCCTATGGCTGGAACGTGATCGGTCCGGTGGACGGCCACGACGCGCCCGAAGTCTCCAAGGCCATCGCCGAAGCCAAGGCCCAGAACGACAAGCCCACCCTCATCATCTGCAGGACGCAGATCGGCAAGGGCAGCCCCAACCGCGCCAACACCGCCAAGGCCCACGGCGAGCCGCTGGGTGCCGACGAGATCGGCCTCACGCGCAGCGCGCTGAACTGGCCGCATGCGCCCTTCGAGCTGCCCGGCGCCGTGTACGAAGAGTGGGACGCAAAAAAAGCCGGCGCCCAGAACGAAGCCGCCTGGAACGACAAGTTCGACGCCTACGCCAAGGCCTTCCCCGACCTGGCCGCCGAGTTCACCCGCCGCATGAAGGGCGAGCTACCCAAGAACTTCCACCAGACCGCCTTCGACGCGGTGGTGGCGGCCCACACCAAGGCCGAGACCGTGGCCAGCCGCAAGGCCTCGCAGATTGCGCTGGAAGCCTTTACCGCGGCCCTGCCCGAGCTGCTGGGCGGCAGCGCCGACCTGACCGGCTCCAACCTCACCAACACCAAGAGCACCCCGGCGCTGCGCTTCGGCAGCCAGGGCGAGGTGCTGCGCGGCGAAGGCAACGGGCGCAACCCCGACGGCCTGCTGGGCCGCCACATCAACTACGGCGTGCGCGAGTTCGGCATGGCCGCCATCATGAACGGCGTGGCGCTGCACGGCGGCTACATCCCCTACGGCGGCACCTTCCTCACCTTCAGCGACTACAGCCGCAACGCCATCCGCATGGCCGCGCTGATGAAGCAGCGCGTGGTGCACGTGTTCACGCACGACTCCATCGGCCTGGGCGAAGACGGCCCGACGCACCAGTCCATCGAGCATGCGGCCTCGCTGCGCCTGATTCCCAACCTGGACGTCTGGCGTCCGGGCGACACGGCCGAGACGGCGGTGGCCTGGGCCGTGGCGCTGCAAAACGCCAGCAAGCCAACGGCGCTGCTGCTGTCGCGCCAGAACCTGCCGTATTCGCCCAAGGGCGACCTGTCCGACATCAGCAAGGGCGCCTACGTCCTGGCCGAGCCGGAGCGCGTGGGCCTCAAGAGCAAGAAGACGGTGGCCGTGATCATCGCTACCGGCTCCGAAGTGCAGCTGGCGCTCAAGGCGCAGGAGCTGCTCGCGGCCAAGAAGATCGCGGTGCGCGTGGTTTCCATGCCC
>JAFECZ010000638.1 GCA_018241905.1 Pseudomonadota bacterium | reverse complement strand
GGCCCCCACGATGCGCACCATGTTCATGCCAGCGGAACGAAGCTGCGCGATGGCCGTGTCGTAGGCGGCGGGTTCGGCGCGCAGGCGCAGCGGATCCAGCGGCGTCCAGCAGGCACCGCGGCAAAAGACCGACACACCATTGACGTGGAAGGCAAAGCCTTCGTCATCGCGCGCGACGTGGATGCGCCTGAAGCCGACACGGGCGAGCTCGATGCGACATGCCTGGCCGCGCGCATCGGTCCATTCGATCCACGCCTGGTACAGGGCAGGATCGCCGTGCGTGTGCGGCCACCAGGCGCGCGCCTGGTCGACGCAGAGATTCGCCACCAGGCGCTTGGCGTTCGTGCCGTCGATGGCGCCGCTTTCGAGCAGGTCACCTTGCACTTGCACGCCGTCGTGAAGCAGGTGCACGCTGGCCTCGAGCGGCAGGACTTGCGCCGCCACTTCCACCCGGTAATGCCCCGTGGCGCCGTCGAGCCATGCACGCTGCTTCAGGACCTCAGGCCGCAGTGCGTCGCAGCGATGGATCCAGATCGGCAACCAAGGGCCGACGACCGCGACAGGCGGAGACCATCCGGGGGTGCGTCCGAGCAAGGTGGTTCGCCACCAACGCAATTGCTGCTGCTCGAGCATCGGCACGCGCCAGCGCGGACGCCGACGGCTTTCGCCAAGTCGAGCGTTGAGCGCCTCGAAGCGCATCAGCAGCCGGTTGCCCTTGGCACGCAAGCGCCCTTCCAGCGGCACCAGCCACTGGCGAAACATGTTGCGGCTTGAAAGAACGGGCTCGCCGTTGAGCCACACCTCGACCACGGTGGCAAGACCATCCAGCACAAGCGAGGCGGCCTCTGCTTCGCGGGCTTCGGGTTGATCGAAGTCCGCGCGGTACCAGATCACCTCGTCGTCGAACGTTCGCCCCAGGGCATCCAGCGAGAACAGCCCCAACTCCTGCAGCGCAGCCGCCACAGGTTGCGGCTTCTCGATCGCGAGCCAGCCTTCAGCCGGTCCGGGCACGCCCTGGTCCGCCGTGCCGGCCGGTTGACAGCACAGCGCCCAGCATGCGTCGAAAGCGTTGGCGAAGGACCGCGACTTCAGCGCGCTCATGGCTGCAGCGCAATCCGGTCGAGCACGAAACGGCGCAAGCCGCGCCAGACTGCGGGCGCCAATTCATGGCCGCCATTGAAGACTTTCCATTGCACGTCGGCGCGAGCTGCCAGGAGGCAGTCGCGCACGCGTTCGCCGGCGGACAACGCCAGGTCGGTGTCGTGCTCTCCATGCATGACGAGCACGGGCAGCTTGTTCAGGGATGAAGCACCGCTACCCAGCCGCGCCTTCCATTCGTCCAGCGCGATGCAGGTGCTCGACAGCAGGATCAGCGCCTCGGGTTTGGGACCATCGTCCAGCAGGAGATAGTCCAGCGCCAGCATGCCGCCCTGGGAATAGCCGGCCAGGTAAATGGGTAGCTCGGGCCAGCGCTGGCGCACCTGCTTCAGCGCCAGGTGCAGATGCCGCCTGGCCTGCGAGCGTCCCTTGGGGTGCCTGTCGAACAGGTCGCTGGGACCTTGCGCCAGACGGGCCTTGCGCTTCGCCGGATCCACGGACCACCAACTGCGCTCATCCCCTCCCTGCTCGCTGACCGGGCCGTACGGAAAGCAGAACACCACTGGCAGGGACAAAGCCGCCGCGAACGGAAACAGGCTCGCCGGCGCCATCGTCAATCCATGGAGAAACACCAGCACTGCACGCGGCGTCTCCGAGGGAAAGACGATGGCGCTGTCCTGGGGCGCCTCGGCCAGACTCGCCTCGTGCACGCGTTCCAGCACTGTCTCAACCACCGCTTGCCACCAGTTGTCCGCGTTGGCGCGAACGCTCGAAGTGCGTCCGATAGGCTTCCACCAATACCTCGGCGGCGTGGAGCCAGTCGAACTTCATGACTTGCCGCAGGCCCCGCTCGGCAGCCTGGGCGCGCGCGGCTGGATCGGCCAACAGATGGCCAATGGCCGCGGCGATTTCCTGCGGGCTGGCGGGGTCGGCGGTCAGCGCCGCGTCGCCCGCCACCTCCCGCAATGCGGTCGTGCTCGAGGTGACCACAGGCACGCCACAAGCCATGGCCTCGGCCACCGGCATGCCGAATCCCTCGGCGAAGCTCGGATAGGCGAAGACCGCCGCGTGCCGCAGCAGGGCCGGCAACGCCTGGTCCGGCACTTTCTCGAGAAAGTGCACATGCGGCTCGAGCCCCAGTTCTCGCACCAGCGAGAAGATGCCGTCGCTGTGAAAGTCGCGCTGGCCGATCACGACCAGCGGCAGGCGCGGCTGCGGCAGCAGAGCGTAGGCGCGCAGGAGATTCAGGTGGTTCTTGCGCGGCTCCAGCCGGCCCACGGTGCAGACGTAGCGGCCCGGCTCCAATCCCAGCGCGCGTACGTGCTCCGCGCCTTCCAGGCCGGGAAAGAAGCGCTGCGTGTCGATGGCGTTCGTGGTGATGGCGATGCGCGCCGGGTCGACATCGTAGAGTCGGGCAATCTCCTGGCGGGAG
>JAFECZ010000637.1 GCA_018241905.1 Pseudomonadota bacterium | reverse complement strand
AGCGCTCGATGTCGTTGCCCTTGAAGGTGCTGCCGTCGCCCCAGATGTTGACGTCGTCTTCCTTCATGGCGGCCACCAGCATGGTGCCGGTCACGGCGCGGCCCAGCGGGGTGGTGTTGAAGTAGGTCACGCCGCCGGTGCTGACGTGGAAGGCGTTGGATTGCAGGGCGGCGATGCCCTCGGCCACCAGCTGCGTGCGGCAGTCGACCAGGCGGGCCTTGACGGCGCCGTAGGCCATGGCCTTGCGCGGGATCTCGTCGTAGTCGGGCTCGTCCGGCTGGCCCAGGTTGGCCGTGTAGGCGTAGGGCTGCGCGCCCTTTTTCTTCATCCACAGCAGCGCGGCGCTGGTGTCCAGGCCGCCGGAGAAGGCGATGCCGACCTTCTGGCCGGTGGGGAGGTTTTGCAGGATGGTGCTCATGTTTGGCTCGCAGAATGAGAGGGCGCTGGGGCAGGGACACTGGTCGACGGCCCGGGACAACCCTCGATTGGACCACAGCCGGGCGCCCTTCCACCCGAGGGCGCGGAAGGCCGCTGCACGAATCAGCCCCCGAACTCGATCACCGACCGCCCATGCAGCGGCTGGATCGCCCGGTTGTTCTGCTTGTAGTGCTGCCGCAGCACCGTCAACTGCTCGTGCGACAGGGACACGGGCTGCTTGAGCACATACCACTCCACGTTCTGCGTGAGCGGCGGCGTGGTGAGGGAGCCCAGGTAGTGGCGGTAGCCCAGGTGCCCGGGAAGCATGGAGTGCACGTCCAGCGTGGCCGTCCTGGGCTTGGCGGTGGCGGTGGGCAGGTCGTCGAGGATCTCCTGGATGCCGCGGTTGGCGGCGCCTTCCTCGTACATCACGCCGATCACGGCCAGGCGCCCGTCCTGCGCCTTGAACACGAAATGGCCTTCCAGCGGGAAGTGCCTGCCGTCGATGGTGTGCTCGCTGGGCGCATGCATGTGGAACTGGGTCATGCGGAAGAAGCGGCCCCGGATCGTCGCGTCGGTGGCGTGGGTGTTGAACTGCACGGCGTGGCCGTTGTCTTCGGCGGTGCCGCTGACGTCCAGGTGCCGCAGCACGATCTCGCGCGGCTCGTTGTCCAGTGCCGGCTGTGCGTGGCCGGTCACGATGTCGATGGGCGATTGGGCCTGGTCCAGAACGCCCTTCCAGGCGGACTGGTTCTGGTAGTCGAGCGGGTGCTTGTCGGTTTCGCCGCGGGCGGCGTTGGCCAACAGGAGCAGGGCCGAGAGTGACAGGCAGGCCGCTGCCAGTGGGTGGGTGCGCATGGGGATCCTCCTTGAACTGATATGTGGCGCAACTGCGCCCCCGTTCTGGGCCGGGGTGCGCGGCGCACATTGTCCAATGGAAGAATCAGGCGGGCAGCTGCTCCTTGGCTGCTTCGAACAGCCGGCCGTTGCCTTTGCTGCTGGCGGGCAGGCCGGCCGTGCGCATCAAGTCCCAGAAGCCGGCCGGCGAACTGGAGACCACCGGCACGCCCAGCTCGGCCTCCACCTGGCGCACAGCCTCGAGCGTGCGCAGGCCGCCGCAGGAAATCAGGATGGCATCGGCGCCGGGCTGCGCTTGCCAGACACGCCTGCACAGCGCGACAAGCGCGGCCGTGCCCACTTCGCCGACGGCCTTCACGTCGGTGATGGACAGGCCTTCGAGCGCGGTGGGCTCGAAGCCCGACTCGCGCAGAAAGTTGTCCAGCTGGCGATTGACCTCGTCGATGTAGGCCGTGGCCACGGCCACCCGCGTGGCACCCACGGCGCGCAGGCCGCGCACCACCGCGTCGCTCATCGTGGTGCAGGGCAGGCCGCTGGCCTGGGCCATGACCTGCTTGAGCTCTTCGTTGGCGCTGCCGCCGCGGTAGAAGCTCAGCGAGGTGCCCATGAGCGACAAGGCTTGCGCTCCGCCGGCAGCCAGTTCGGCAGCGAGCGTGGCCACGCGGTCGATCACGGCGTTGTAGCCCCGGTTGGAAATCTCGGCCAGGCCCAGGCCGCGCGCAGTGAACTCCGCGCGGCCGGCATACAGGGCGGGGCCCTCCGGCGGCACCTCGCCGGCGGCGGGCGGGACGATCAGGCCCAGGTGGGGTAGTGCCATGCTCAGCCTCCTTCGGGCGTCAGGTTGCGCTCGCGCACCAGCTGGCGCCAGCGCTTGTCCTCGTCCTGCATGGACTGCTTGAGCTGCTGCGGGTCGAGGTAGGCGCGCAGCGTGCCCTGGGCCATTGCGGCCTTGGCGGTTTCCGGCAGGTCCAGCGAGGCCTTCACCGCGGCGGAGAGCTTGGCCACGATGGGCGCGGGCGTGTTGGCCGGCGCCAGCACGAACAGGCGCGGCGCCACGTCGAAGCCGGGCAGGGCATCGGCCAGGGGGCGGATGTTCTCGGCGCCGGCCATCGGCTCCTTACTCATCAGCGCCAGGGCCCGCACCCGGCCGGCCTTGGCCTGCGCGACAGCGGCGGTGACGCTCACCACGCCCAGCGACACCTGGCCGCTGATCACGTCCGGCACGATCTGCGATGCGCCGCGATACGGCACGTGCAGCACGAAGGTGCCG
>JAFECZ010000636.1 GCA_018241905.1 Pseudomonadota bacterium | reverse complement strand
CCGGTGGCCTTCTGCCCGCGCCCGATGGCCACCGCGCCGCCGGTGGCATCGGCCGAGTTGGCGGTCGTGCCGCCCGAGCCGATGGCTACGTTCTGGCCGGTGGCGCCGCTGGCGGCGCCGTCGCCTACAGCCACGCCCATGGTGCCTTGGACCGTCGCCCCTCGGCCCAATGCAATACCTGAGGCGGCGCCCGCCGCCACCGACGATTCGCCGCCCAGCGCGATGCTGTCGGCGGCCAGGGCCTGCGCGCCCTTGGTCTCGTTCACGCCCATGGCGATCGAGCCCTTGCCGGCGGCCGTTGTCGAATTCGCGGCGCTCAGGACAGGCGCACCACCGCCGCCTCCGATGGAGATTCCGCTGTCGCCGGTGGCGATGCTGCCGGAGCCAAGGGCAGTGCTGGCAATCCCGCTGGCGAGCGATTCAGTGCCCAGCGCAGTGGCAAAGTCGGCGCCTGCCTTGGCCTGGAGGCCAATGGCAGTCACACCTGTGAAGTTGCCGCCGTTCGCGAATGAACCCATCACCGTGTAGCCCAGGCCGTTGGCGACCGTGGCACAGCCGGACACCACGCCATAGGTTCCGCTGCCCTGCCCCGAGATCGGCCCCTCGACGGTCATGCCCGGAAGATTGGTAGCCCCCGGGTTGGTTCGATAGACGACGCCATTGGCGCCGCTCAGGCATCCGGTTGTCCCGTTGGCGTCGGTGAAGAGCGGCATCGACCAGCTCGGATCGGCGTACAGGCCCAAAGCCGCAACTGTCGCAGCGGCCGCGGCCAGCGTTGTTCTCTGCTGTCTCATCATCTGCTACCTCCGTTCGTTGGAAGGGCCGGAACGCCATTTGGCGAAGCTGACGCCAGCGCGCGTGCCGCGCAGTCAGCGCTGTTCCAGTTGGTCGCTGCGACGCGGTAGTCGCCGTCCGTCTTGTCGAACCTCACCTGCATCTGGCAGGTGACGTGCTCCGTGCCCTTGCCGCCATAGAAGTTGAACGCGTAGTCCCACTGCGAAACACCGGCGATTCCTTCCGCGAAGTGCGGGTTGCCCAGTTGCAGCCGCACTTGGTCCTTGCTGAGTCCGACCCGCACGCGCGAGGGCCGGTCCGGTGCGATGAACTCGCCCGTCTTCAGGTATGAAGTCTTCACGTCGGGAAAGCTCGGCTGCTGGTCCGAGCCTTGCGCCTTGGCCAGGCCCAGGCCCAAACCAAGCGCCAGTGCGCCAAAGACGCAGGCGAATGCGCAGGCGCGAACATGCTTGGTGTTGCTCATGGCGTGCTCCCTCAATCCCAGACCTGGGCAAAGCTGATGCGGGCCCCCACGCCTCCCGAACTGGCGGACAGTCCGCCCAGGATGCTCCAGCGCCCGTTGTCCGCCGTGCGCCGCAACGCCAAGCCCACCGCACCCTCGCTCTGGTAGTAGCCCAGGCCTGCGCCGTAGGTCAGCTTGCCTGGCACATAGGGCGCGGCTTCCATCGATATGGCCGACGCCACGCCGGCATAGGCCTTGCGCGCCATGCGATCCAGGTTGTTCTGCAGGCCCGCGGTCGAGGAGGCGATGCCGGCGTTGAGCTGGTTCAGGTTGATGGCATCCGCTCCGCTGACTGCAGGGGCGACGTCGGTCACCGTCTTGCCGCCTGCGTTGATTTCCGTGCTGCTCAGGCTCGGCCCGCCCTGCACCGACACGCTCGTGAGGCTCGGGCTGTCGCTGACGGCAAATGCCACGTTGGCGCCGTTCTGGGTCAGCACCATGTTGTTGCCGGCGGTGTAGGTGGCCGTGGTGCCGGTCGCCACCTGGGTCACGCTGCTGCCGATGGCAACACCGGTACCGGTGGCCGCCGTCGTCACATTGATGCCCTGGCCCGCTGTCGTCGCCAGGGAGTTGATGGCCTGCGTCGTCGCGAAGTACTGGCTGCCGTTGATGGCGTCGGTGCTCGTGGCGCTCAACTGGCCGGCAGCGACGTTCTGCAGCTGCCGCTCGGCCCCCGCGCTGCCGACACTGACGACCCCGGCCGGAGCGGCACCTGCAAAGTTGTAGGTCGTGCCCTTGATCGTGGCGCTTGCAGTTGCCACCGCGGCTGTCGTGGCGGCGTTGTTGCCAAGGGCGACGCTGTTGTCGGTGGTGGCGCTGGCTCCCGTTCCCATGGCCACGCTGTTGTTCGCATTGACCGCAGCGCCGCTGCCGATGGCCGTGCTGTCGGTTCCCGTGGAGGCCGGCTGCACGTAGGTGACGGGCGAGCCGACGACCCACTTGCTGGCCACCGAGTTGACGTTGTTGCTGACGATCTCGATGGCCAGGTTGGTCGCAAACAACTGACTGCCATTGACGGCGTCGGTGCTGGTGGCGCCGAGGCGCCCGGCCGCCACGTTGGTGATGGTGCGCTCCGCACCCGGCGCGCTCACGCTCACCGTGCTGGATGGTGCCGTGCCCGCGAAGTTGTAGGTCACCCCGCCGATCACCCCGCTGGCCGTGCCCACGGCCGCGGCCGTGACGCTGCCCGAGCCCAGGGCCACCGCGCCGGCCTCCCCTGCCGTCGCTCCCGTGCCCAGGGCAATGGCGTTGTCGGT
>JAFECZ010000635.1 GCA_018241905.1 Pseudomonadota bacterium | reverse complement strand
GCTGCAAGACCTGCTGTTCGCCATGATGCGCAGCCGCGGCGTGCACATCCTGGACAACTTCCCGTGCTTCATGACCACCGCGCACACGCACGAGGACATTGCCCGCATCAAGCAGGCCTTCAAGGAGTCGGTGGCCGAGATGCAGGAGGCCGAGTTCCTGCCGCGCCTGGCACGCCCTGAAACGGCCATGGACGCCTCCCGCCCGCCGGTGCCCAACGCACGCCTGGGCCGCGACCCCGAGGGCCGGCCCGCCTGGTACATCCCCGATCCGGCCGCACCCGGCAAGTTCAAGCGCGTCGAAGCCTGAGAGCCCCATGAGTTCCTCATCCTCCACCCACACCAGCGGCGATGACTTCGACCCATTTGCGGCGGGCGCGATCTCGCGCGTGATCGGCAGCACCGAGGCGCAGCGCGAGATCTGGCTGGCCGACCGGCTGGCACCCGAGGCTTCGCTGGCCTACAACGAATCGGTGAGCCTGCTGCTGCGCGGCCCGCTGTCGGTCGACGCGCTGCGCACGGCCCTGGACCAGACCGTGGCGCGCCACGAGTCGCTGCGCGCCACCCTGTCGGGCGACGGCATGCAATTGCTCATCGAGGAGCCGGCGCCCGTGGAGCTTGCACAGCTCGACCTGGCGCAGCTCGATGCGCCGGCACGCGAAACTGCACTGGCACGCGCGCGCGCCGATGCGGTGGAAACGCGCTTCGACCTGGAGCACGGACCCTTGCTTCGGGCACGGCTGCTGCGCTGCGGCCCCGAGCTGCACGAGCTGATGCTCACGGCCCACCACATCGTGTGCGACGGCTGGTCGTGGGGCCGCATCGTCGAAGACCTGGGCCTTCTCTACGCGCAGGCCGCGGGCCTGGGCGCGGCGCAGCTGCCCGGCATCGCCACCTACGAAGACTATGTGCAGTGGGAAAACGCCGAGGCCGCGGGACCGCAGATGCAGGAGCACACGCGCTTCTGGGTCGAGCGTTTTGTGGGCGGCAGCGTGCCGGTGCTGGACCTGCCCGCCGACCGCCCGCGCCCCGCGGTGCGCACCTTCGAGTCGCGCCGGGCCGACCTGCTGATCGAGACCGAATTGCTGCAGAAGGTGCGCAAGCTCGGTGCGGCCTCGGGCGCCAGCCTTTTTGCCACGCTGTTCAGCGTCTTCGCGGGCACCATGCACCGGCTCACCCAGCAAGGCGACCTGGTGATCGGCGTGGCCGCCGCGGGGCAATCGGCCGCCGACATGCCCAACCTGGTGGGCCACTGCGTGAACGTGCTTCCCATCCGCGTGGCGCTCGACGACGGCCTGGGCATGCAGACGCTGGTGCAGCAGATGAGCACCACCCTGCTCGATGCCTTCGAGCACCAGACCATGACCTACGGCTCG
Source organism: Pseudomonadota bacterium (assembly GCA_018241905.1). Classification (GTDB taxonomy): domain Bacteria; phylum Pseudomonadota; class Gammaproteobacteria; order Burkholderiales; family Burkholderiaceae_C; genus Variovorax. Next base: position 1,184 of record JAFECZ010000635.1, on the reverse strand, counting down.
CTGCTCAAGAAGCTGCAGCTGCCGCGCGACCCCAGCCGCCCGACGCTGGTGAGCGTGGTCTTCAACCTCGACCAGGAAGCGGCGCTGCCCGAGGGCGCCTTCCCGGGCCTGGAGGTAGACGTGGTGGCCAACCCGCGCCACTTCGAGAACTTCGAGCTTTTCCTGAACTGCACGCCGACCTCGCGCGGCCTGCAGCTGGAGTGCCAGTACAACACCGGCCTGTTCGACGAAGGCAGCGTGCGCCGCTGGCTGGCGCTGCTGCGCACGGCCATGCAGCGCTTCGCGGCCGATCCGGCCCTTACCGTGTCGCAGGCCTTTGCGCTGGATGAGGCCGACCTCGCGCAGCTTGCCTCGTTCAACCGCAACACCGCACCGGCCCTGCGCGAAGAACTGCTGCACGTCTCTTTCGAGCGCATGGCCGCGCAGCAGCCGGACTCCGTTGCGCTGCGCCTTGGCGAGCAGACCCTGAGCTACGCCGAATTGAACGCCCAGGCCAACCGCATCGCGCATCGCCTGCTGGCGCTGGGCGTGCGTCCGGACGATCTGGTGGGCCTTTGCGTCGAGCGCAGCATGGACATGCTGGCCGGCCTGCTGGGCATCCTGAAAGCGGGCGGCGCCTACGTTCCGCTGGACCCCAACTACCCGGCCGAGCGGCTGGCGCACATCGTGCGCGACAGCGCACCGCGGGTGCTGCTGACGCAATCGCAGCTGGCCGGGCGCGTGGCTGCGGCCGATGCGCCGGTGCTGCTGCTCGACACCGATGCCCTGCTGGCCGGGCAACCCACGCACAACCCCGATCCGAAGGCGCTGGGCCTCTCGCCCGCGAACCTGGCGTATGTGATCTACACCTCCGGCTCCACCGGCGTGCCCAAGGGCGTGCTGATCGAACATCGCCAGGTCAGCCGGCTGTTCGGTGCCACGCAGCCCTGGTACGGGTTCGGCGCCCAGGACGTGTGGACGCTGTTCCACTCCTTTGCCTTCGACTTCTCGGTGTGGGAGATCTGGGGCGCACTGCTGTATGGCGGCCAGCTGGTGGTCGTGCCGCAGCTGACCACGCGCGACCCGCAGGCCTTCTACCAGTTGCTGTGCGACCAAGGCGTGACGGTGCTCAACCAGACGCCCAGCGCCTTCAAGCAGCTGATGGCGGCCCAGGCCGAAGCCGACCCCACCGCGCGCCACCGCTT
>JAFECZ010000634.1 GCA_018241905.1 Pseudomonadota bacterium | reverse complement strand
CGCTTGCCCAGTGCCTTGAGCTCGTCGAATGGCAGGGTGAGCGTGCTGTACGAGCGCTGGTTGGTAATGGAGTCGTTGAACACGCTCTTGGGCGCCAGGCCCAGGTTGAGCCGGCGCTTGCCCGAGCGGATGCCTTGCTCCTGCGCAGCCAGCACGGTGCCTGCGGTGGAGAGGGCGCGTGCCGCGGTGGGCAGCAGCTCGGCCAGCCGGCGGTACTGGCGCGCCGTGTTGTTGACCGCCGCCTGCAGCAGCTCGATCACGCCCAGCTGGTAGCCGTTGCCTTGCTGCTTGCTCCGCTTGCGGCGCGCGGGCGGCACCTCGCGCATCTTGGGCGAGGTGTCGTAGAGCACCTTGGCCAGCTCGGTGCCGGCCTTGCCGTCCACGCCACTGTGGTGGGCCTTGGTGTAGAAGGCCACGCGGCCGTTCTGCAGGCCTTCGATGACATACATCTCCCACAGCGGGCGGCTGCGGTCGAGCAGGCTGGAATGCAGGCGTGCGATGAGGTGGTGCAGTTGCTCCTCGTTGCCGGGCCGGCGCAGCGTGAGGCTGCGCACGTGATAGTCCAGGTCGATGTCGTCGTCGTCGATCCACACCGGCTCGGCCAGCTCGAAGGGCATGGGCGCGAGCTTGCGCGAGAGCACCGCGGCCATGTGCAGGCGCCGACCGATCATGGCCTTGACGTCTTCGTAGTAGTCGCCCTCGTAGTCCTCGGGCAGCTCCAGGATCATCAGGCTGCCCACGTGCATGGGCGTCTCGGGTGTTTCCAGGTGCAGGAAGGAGGCGTCGATGCCGCTCAGGTGTTCCATGGCGTGTCTCCCTTTCTTGGCTCAATGAACGGGCGCGCGGCGCGCCTCTTCGTCGGCAAGGTCCTTCTTGGAGATCTTTCCGACGGGGGTCTTGGGCAGCGCCACGCGAATCTCGAGCGCCTGCACCATCTCGTGCTTGCCCAGCTTGTCCTTCAGGAAGGACTGCAGCTCCTGCAGGCTGGGCGCGGCGGCGCCGGCGCGCAGCGCCATGAAGGCCTTGGGCGACTGGCCGCGGTATTCATCTGGAATGCCGATGACGGCCACCTCGGCCACGGCCGGGTGCTGGTAGATGGCCTCTTCCAGCACGCGGGGATAGACGTTGTAGCCGCTGCACAGCAGCATGTCCTTGCAGCGATCGACGATGAAGACAAAGCCGTCCTCGTCCATGTAGCCCACGTCGCCGGTGCGCATCAGACCGTCGAAGGTGGTCACGTCGGCGGTGGCGTCGGGGCGGTTCCAGTAGCCCTTCATCACGTTGGGGCCGCCGATGCAGATCTCGCCCTTTTCGCCCAGCGGCACGTAGCGCGTGGGGTCGTCCAGCGAGAGCATGCGGATCTGGATGCGCGGCAGCGGCATGCCGCAGGAGCCGGCCTTGCGCATGCCGTGCACCGGCGTGAAGGTGCCGGTGGGCGATGTCTCGGTCATGCCCCAGCCTTCGGTGAGCGGGCAGCCCGTCACCTCCAGGTAGCGCTGCGCCACCTCCAGCGGCAGCGGCGCGCCGCCCGAGCCGCAGTACTTGAGCGAGCGCAGGTCGAACTCGGCAGCCTTCGGATGCCCGATGAGCGCGGTGTACATGGTGGGCACGCCGCAGAAGGTGGTGATGCGCAGCTGCGCAATGTCCTTCAGCGCCGCCTCGGCATCGAAGCGAAGGTGCATCACCAGCTCGGCCGCCAGGCGAACGCCCTGCAGCATGTTCACCGTGAGCGCGAAGATGTGGAAGGGCGGCAGCACCGCCAGGAAGCGCTCCTGCCCCTCCAGCAGCACCGGCGGGCGGCCGCTGACGCTGGCCATGTACTGCGCGCAGGCCGACCAGAGGTTGGCATGGGTGAGCATGGCGCCCTTGGGCAGGCCGGTGGTGCCGCCGGTGTACTGCAGCACGGCCAGCGCCTCGCGCGGGTCGCCAAGCGGGTGCGCGGTGTAGCGGCCGTCGTTCTCTTGCAGCTGGGAGAAGCGCACGATGCGCGGGTCGTCCCACCACACATCGGCCAGCTGGCCCTTGGCCTTCATCTGGGCTGCGACCTCGTCGGGCGAGCCGGTCATCTCGGCCAGGCTGCCCACCACCAGCTTCTTCAGCCGCGTGTGGCCCAGCATGTGCGCCATCTGCGGATAGAGCGAGGCCATGTCCAGCGTGATGAGCACGTCGGTGCGGCTGTCCTCGATCTTGTGCTCCAGCACCTGCGCGGCATCCAGTGGCGAGTAGTTCACCACCGTGCCGCCGGCCTTGAGCACCGCGAAGATCGCGATCATGTAGTGCGGCGAGTTGGGCAGGTACAGCCCCACGTGCACGCCAGGCCCCACGCCGATCTGCTGCAGGCCGGCGGCGGTGCGGTTGGCCAGGCTCAGCAGTTCGGCGTAGCTGATCTGCCGGCCCATGAAGTTCAGGGCCGGCTTGCCCGGCCACTTGGCCGCGGTCTGGTCGAGCAGGGTCTGCACCGGCGCCGGGTCGATGTCGATGTCCCAGCGCACGCCCTGCGGGTAGGACTCCAGCCATGGCATGGTCTTCATCGTTTGTCTCCTTGCTTTTGTTTGTGTGTC
>JAFECZ010000633.1 GCA_018241905.1 Pseudomonadota bacterium | reverse complement strand
CGCCGAGATCAACGTGGAGCACGGCTACATGGTGGCCAAGCTGCAGGGCGGCCGCTCGCGCCTGCACGGCGCACGAATCACCACCGACATGGTCACGGTCACCGGCACCGAGAACTTCCTGATGGCCGCCGCGCTGGCCGATGGCGAGACGGTGCTGGAAAACGCCGCGCAGGAGCCCGAGATCACCGACCTGGCCGAGATGCTGATCGCCATGGGCGCCAAGATCGAAGGCCACGGCACCAGCCGCATCCACATCCAGGGCGTGGAGCGCCTGGCGGGCTGCGAGCACCGCGTGGTGGCCGATCGCATCGAGGCCGGCACCTTCTTGTGCGCCGTGGCCGCCACCGGTGGCGACGTGCTGCTGCGCCATGGCCGGGCCGACCACCTGGACGCGGTGATCGAGAAGCTGCGTGAAGCGGGCGCCGACGTGAGTGCCGTGGACGAAGGCATCCGCGTGCGTGCCAGCGGCCGGCTGAAGGCGCAGAGCTTCCGCACCACCGAATACCCGGGCTTTCCCACCGACATGCAGGCGCAGTTCATGGCGCTGAACGTGATCGCCGAGGGCACGTCGAAGGTGACCGAGACCATCTTCGAGAACCGCTTCATGCACGTCAACGAGATGATGCGGCTGGGTGCCAACATCCAGACCGACGGCAAGGTGGCGGTGATCGAGGGCGTCACGCAGCTGTCGGGCGCCACCGTGATGGCCACAGACCTGCGCGCTTCGGCCAGCCTGGTCATCGCCGGCCTGGTGGCCGAGGGCGAAACGCTGGTCGACCGCATCTACCATCTCGACCGCGGCTACGACCGCATGGAGAGCAAGCTGCGCAACATCGGCGCCGACATCGAGCGCGTGACGGGAGCCGCATCGTGATCACTCTTGCGCTGTCCAAGGGCCGCATCTTCGAAGAGACCATGCCTTTGCTGGCCGCTGCCGGCATCGAGGTCACGGAAGACCCGGAAAAGTCGCGCAAGCTCATCCTGGCCACCACCCGGCCCGACGTGCGCGTGGTGCTGGTGCGCGCCTCCGATGTGCCGACCTACGTGCAGTATGGCGGCGCCGACCTGGGCGTGACCGGCCTCGATGTCCTGCTCGAGCACGGCAACCAGGGCCTGTACCAGCCGCTGGACCTGAAGATCGCCGCCTGCCGCCTGAGCGTGGCCGTGCGGGGCGACTACGACTATGCCAACGCCGTGCGCCAGGGTGCGCGGCTGAAGGTCGCGACCAAGTATGTGGGCCTGGCGCGCGAATTCTTCGCCAGCAAGGGCGTGCACGTGGACCTGATCAAGCTCTACGGCAGCATGGAACTGGCGCCGCTCACGGGTCTGGCCGACGCCATCGTCGACCTGGTGTCCACCGGCAACACGCTGCGCGCCAACCACCTGGTGGAAGTCGAGCGCATCATGGACATCAGCGCGCGCCTGGTGGTCAACCAGGCGGCGCTCAAGCTCAAGCGCGAGCCCATCCGCCACATCATCGACGCCTTCGCCTGCGCCATTCCCGCCACCAAGTAAGCCGCTACCAAGCAAGTCAATGAGCACCAACGCCGCCCCCGTCCGACTGTCCACGACCTCCGCCAGCTTCGAGGCTGACTTCAAGGCGCGGCTGCATTGGTCTGCGGACGCGGATGCGGCCATCGAGAAGACGGTGGCCGACATCCTGGCGGACGTGCAGGCGCGCGGCGATGCGGCGGTGCTCGAGTACACCAACCGCTTCGACCGGCTCAGCGCCAGATCGCTGGCCGAACTCGAACTCACCAAGGCCGAACTGAAGGCCGCTTTCGAGGCGCTGCCGGAGGCGCAGCGCAACGCGCTCGAAGCGGCCGCGCGCCGTGTGCGCAGCTACCACGAGGCGCAGAAGAAGGCCAGCGGCGAAAGCTGGAGCTACCGCGACGAAGACGGCACGCTGCTGGGCCAGAAGGTCACGCCGCTGGACCGCGTGGGCATCTACGTGCCCGGCGGCAAGGCGGCCTACCCGTCCAGCGTGCTGATGAACGCCATTCCGGCCCACGTGGCCGGCGTGGGCGAGATCATCATGGTGGTGCCCACGCCCGGCGGCGAAAAGAACCAGTTGGTGCTGGCCGCCGCCTACGTGGCCGGCGTCACCCGGGCCTTCACCATTGGCGGTGCGCAGGCCGTGGCCGCGCTGGCCTACGGCACGGCTACCGTGCCGGCCGTGGACAAGATCACCGGCCCCGGCAACGCCTACGTGGCGGCCGCCAAGCGCCGCGTGTTCGGCACGGTGGGCATCGACATGATCGCCGGCCCGAGCGAAATTCTGGTGCTGGCCGACGGCACCACGCCGCCCGAGTGGGTGGCCATGGACCTGTTCAGCCAGGCCGAGCACGACGAACTGGCCCAGAGCATCCTGCTGTGCCCCGACGCCGTCTACATCGACAAGGTGCAGGCCGAGATCGACCGCCTGCTGCCCTCCATGCCGCGCGCGGAAATCATCGCCGCCTCGCTCAATGGCCGCGGCGCGCTCATCCACACGAAGAGCATGGAAGAGGCCTGCGAGATCAGCAACCGCATCGCGCCCGAGCACCTCGAAGTGAGCAGCCGCGAACC
>JAFECZ010000632.1 GCA_018241905.1 Pseudomonadota bacterium | reverse complement strand
CCGCCACCGCGTGGTCGAGGTCCGCGTCTTCCAGCACCATGGTGGGCGACTTGCCGCCCAGCTCCAGCGACACCGGCATCATCTTGTCGGCCGCGATGTGGGCGATGTGCTTGCCGGTGGTGGTGCCGCCGGTAAAGGACACGCGCTTGACCAGCGGATGCTTGGTGATCGCATCGCCGATGACCGAGCCCTTGCCCGGCAGCACGCTGACGATGCCCTTCGGAACACCCGCTTCTTCGCAGATGCGGGCCAGCTCCAGCGCCATCAGCGGCGTGACTTCGGCGGGCTTGACCACCACCGCGTTGCCGGCGGCCAGTGCCGGCGCCAGCTTCTGCGCCTCGCTGGCAATGGGCGAGTTCCAGGGCGTGATGGCGGCCACCACGCCCATGGGCTCGTGCACGCTCATCGTCACGAAGGGGCCGCGCGAAGGCGTGATGGTGTCTTCCAGCGTCTCCAGCGCAGCGGCGAAGAACTGGAAGGTGCCGGCGGCGCTGGCCACCAGCGCGCGCGTCTCGTTGATGGGCTTGCCGTTGTCCAGGCGCTGCTTCTGGGCCAGCTCCTCGGCCTGCTCGCGGATGATCGCGGCCGCGCGGTGCAGCACCGAGGCGCGCTCGTGCGGCAGCTTCTGGGCCCAGCCGCTGGTGCGGAAGGCATGGTGGGCGCGCTCGATGGCCTCTTCCACGTCGGCCAGGCTCGCGGCCCTCAGGCGTGCGATGGGCTCGCCGGTGGCGGGATACAGGCTCTCGTACACATCGCCGCCGCCCAGGCGCCATTCGCCTGCAACGTTGATGGGAAGGAGTTCGTTGGAGATCATGGCGGTGGCCTTCTCAGATGGCGAGTGCCGCGACGCGGTTGCGCAGCGCGCGCACGGCGCTGAACACGGTGAGCGCGGAGGTCTTGGGATTGGCGGCCAGCGGCTTGTTGCGCATGGTCAGCTCGAAGCGGCCGAAGGCGCCGTCGGCTTCCACCGTGTGCACGTTCTCGGTCACGGCCGGGTCGGCCACCAGGCGCACGAAGGTCTTGTCCAGGCCCAGGCCGGCAAGCGACACGGTGGCCGCCACGTTGGCGTTCTTGGGATAGAGCGACGCGGCTTCGCGTGCGCTGCCTTCGAAGATCACCGTCTCGGCGGCCAGCGAATCCAGGTCGCGGCCCTGCTCTGCCGGCGTGCCCTTCCAGGCGCGCGGCGGCTTGCGGCCGGTGTAGCGCACCAGGTCCAGCCCGCCCACGCGGGCCGCGGCCAGCGCGTCGATGGCGCCGATGGCGCCGGCGATCAGCTGCACCTGCGTCTTGCCGGTGACGGCAGCACGCTCGACGGCTTCCACCAGGCCGGGCGCGGACAGCGCGCCCACCGATGCCACCACGCAGGGCGTGCCGCGGCGCAGCGCCGGCAGCACGTGCTGCTCGATGGCGGCATGGCCGGCGGCTTCCACCACCAGGTCGATGCCTGCCAGCGGCACGCTGGACACCACTGCAGCGCCGGGCGCGAGGCGGGCGGCGGCTTCGCGGGCAGCGGGCATGGCCTCGTCGGGCACCACGATGGCAGCCACCGACAGGTCCGCGTTTTCCTTCAACAGCTCCAGCATCGAGGTGCCGATGGCACCGCAGCCGATCAATGCGAATCGCAAGCTCATGGTGCGTTCCTCATCAGGCCGCGGGAGCGGCGGGAATCTGGTCGAGCTTGTTCACCGGCGGGCCGGAGAAGGCGGTCTTGAAGGCGCCGATGGCGCGCATGTCGATCTCCAGGAGGAACGGCCCCTTCTTCGACCACTCGGTCTTCAGCAGCGCGGGCAGCTCCTTCAGGTCCTGCACGCGGGCATGCGGCAGCTGGATGGATGCGCACAGCTGCGCATAGTCCGGCGTGTGCAGTTCCACGTAGCAGCGGCGGCCGCCATAGGATGCGTCCTGGATGTTCTGGATGACGCCGTAGCGCTGGTCGTTCATGAGCACGATCAGGCAGTCGCATTGCTCCTGCACCAGCGTGGCCAGCTCGCCCAGGTTGAGGATGAAGCCGCCGTCGCCGGCCAGGCCCAGCGTCTTGCGGCCCGATTGCGTCACCGCCGCGCCGACGGCCGCGCCGATGGCCATGGGCATGCCCATGCCGATGCCGCCGCCCGTGGCGTGCACGCCGGCATCGCGCTCGAAGAAGCGCAGTTCGCGGTTGCCCCAGGTGCTGTTGGACACCGTGACGTCGCGCACCCAGTTGAAGTTGCGGCCGGCCACTTCCTGCAGTTGCTGCACCAGCGCGCTGTACGGACCGAGGCCGTCGCGCAGCGTGGCGACCACCTCGTCGTGCGTCTTGCGCAGGTCGGCCAGCAGTTCGGGGTCGGCCTTGTAGCCGCGCGCCTCCAGGCGGTCGGCCAGGCCGGCCAGCACCAGGGCCGAATCGCCGCAGACGAAACCGTCGTCGACATAGCAGCGGCCCTGCTGGGCGGCATCCACGTCCACGCGCAGCAGCGGGCGCGGCAGCTTCAGCTCGTACTTGAGCGTCTCGTTGCTGCGCAGGCGCGTGCCCACGGCGAGCATGGCGTCGCAGCGCTGGTAGAAGGCTTCCACCGGCTTCTGGATGTTGTAGGCGCCCAGCGAGGCCGGGTCGTC